>NZ_JBHWVI010000403.1:0-3651 GCF_042737005.1 Streptomyces sp. NPDC060027 | reverse complement strand
GCACGCACTCTCGCCGCACCGGCCGAAATCCCAAGTACATCCAGTACGAGGACTTCCGGCCGGCACACCGAGAGCACGCACCGGGCGCCGCTCCTCGACGGGCAATCGTTGCCTGCCGCGGCACTAGCTCCGAGGGCCGCGCGCGAAGGTGTCGCGCTCGACCGGCTCCGCGGCGGCGCGCGATGGCCGGCCGGCACACCGGCGTGCGGCCGGTTCACCCCGAAGGGTTGTTTCGCGGCCGGTCGTCGCGCAGGTGGTGTGGGCGAGGGTGTGCCGGGGAGAACCTGGGCCGTACGCCAACACCGACACCAAGGAGTGCCGCGTGTCCGATGTCGTCTTCACGGCGGATTTCACCTCGACCAGGCAATGGATCGCGGGACACTCCTGGGCCTATCCCGACGGCGGTCCGGTCAATCCGGACGACGACAAGCTCGACCATCTGGTGGCCGACCCGGCCTACTGCCGGACGGGCCGCTTCAGAGCCACCCGGCGACCGGACGGCAGATGGGACGCGGGCCTGCTGACCACCGAGGGGAGCGCGGACGCGTTCATGGTCCGCACGGGAGACGTCCTGGAGACGCGGGTCAGGCTGCCCACCGGGATCGGCGCCTGGCCGGCTGTCTGGACGTGGCTGGACGGCGGTCAGGAGATCGACGTCTTCGAGTACCACCCCGACAACCCCGACCTGCTGGAACTCTCCAACCATGTGCGCGGCACCCACCGCTATTACCGGGACGAGGCCATCCGGCCGGGAGCCTGGGTCGACCTGGTGGTCGAGTTCGGCGCCCACCGTGTCGTGTGGTGGGTGAACGGGACCCGCGCCTTCGCCGACCGGCGCGGCGTGGGCAGGACCTGGCAGGCCTTCCTCATCGTCAACCTGTCCGTGTGCGGGGGGCGTTACCACCCGCCCCCGCCCCCTGAACTCTCCGAGATGGAGTTCGAGGTGGCCCATCTGCACGTCCGCAGACCCCAGTTCGACGAGCCGTTCCCCGCGGTGGAGGACGTCGGCCTCCTCGACTGACGCTTGCCGGGCAGCGGGCAGCGGGCAGCGGGCAGCAGCCAGTAGGCGGCAGGCAGCGGGCGGCAGGCGGCAGGTGGCAGTCAGCGGGTGTCGGACGTCGGACCTGGTCATCCGGCACCCGCCTCCCGCATCCGGCCGCCCGTCGGGCTCGGTGACGTGCGCGAGCGCTTGGAGGCAAGCCGCCCACGGCACCAGGGAATCGAGCCGCGACGCGTGCATCCGCCACGGCCCTCGGCGCGGAAGTACGGCATCAGAAGCGGCGCAGCGCTCGAGCGCGTCGCGCCGACGGGTGCCGAGGGTCATGACGAATCCGCAACCGGGGCGAGACGCCCCCGAGGCCGCGTACGTCGGTCACGTCGGCAACTGCCGTACGTGCCAACGGGAGGCGGGCCGTTGCCCGCGCGCCGAACGTCTGTGGAGTTTCTACCAGGAGTGGCGCAACGCCTACCGCGCCCGGCCCGAGCACACCGAGTGAGTGCCGCACCCGTCGGCACGCGCTCCCCGGAGCGGCGTCGGACCTGTGACCCGGCTGTGACCCGGAACTATGGCCTCCGCCACAGGCGGGCGCGCCGGATCCTGATCGGCTGGCCCGATGCGCTCAGCCGCCCCTCTCTTACTGGTCCTCGCCTCGTGCCTCGCCCTCTCCGCCTGCGGCCTGCGGACCGACCCGCCCGCGTCCCATGCGCGGCCCACGTCTTCCGACGACCCGAGGTTCCTCCCCCTTGCCGCCTACGACATGCCCGAAGGCGACGTCCGTACGGTCGGCAGGGCCCGGTGGACACTCGCCAAGGAGTGCATGGCGCGGCTCGGGTTCGACAGCCTGGCGAACCTCGCCACCGACCCCGTACCCGGCTGGCCGGAACGCCCCGCGACCGCGGGCGTGGCCACGGCCGTCGTCTACATGTCGGACGACGCCCGCTACGGGATACAGGACCCTGGGAAGGCCGCGCGATACGGCTATGAGGGGCCGCGGGCCGACTACGAGCGCCGCTACCCGAAGACGAACTGGACTCTCTCCGAGTACCTGGCGCTCACCGGCGAGTTCGTCGGGGACGAACCGAAGACCGTCCACGGCCACCGGATCCCGGAACGCGGCTGTCTCGGCGAGGCCGACCGCGCGATCTACGGGACGAGCCCCCAGGACCGCAGGGATCCGGTGCTGGAGCTGAAGGGCAAGAGTCTCCAGCAGGGGATGCGGGACCCCGCCTGGAAGCGGGCGGACAAGGCGTGGTCGGCGTGCATGCGGAAAGCGGGTTTCCACTACCCCACGCCCGGGGACGCCCGGACGGGCCGCGACCGTGACCGCGAGGAGCTGGAGCAGCGACTGGCCGGGGAGCGGAGCGACCCCGACGAGCCGTCCGCGCTCGACAGGAAGACCGCGACCGCCGACGTCCGCTGCAAGCAGCGGACCGGATACATCAAGGCCGTGCACGCCGTCGACGTACGCATCCAGAGCCGGCTCGTCACCGAGAACCGGACCAAGCTGGAGGCGCAGTTCCACTGGAACCGGGGCGCGGTCCACCGGGCTCGCGAGATCCTGGACGAGTGGTCGTGACCTCTCCAGGTCCGCCACCAAACCGTTGTCCCCTCGGCTACGGATATCCAGTGGCCGGTGGGACGATCCTTCCTCGGCCGGTGCGAGGCGTGGAGAAGCGCCGTGAAGGTGGCGTGGAGAAGCGCCGTGAAGGTGGCGTGGAGAAGCGCCGTGAAGGTGAGGAGGTGCCATGCGAGGCTCTGCGCGGACGTCCGCCGATGATGTGTCCCGGCCCGAGGTGACCGGGGCGACCGCGGCGCTGGAGCCGCGTCGCACCACCGGTCCGGGTTCGGGTCCGACACGCGCCGCCGTGCTGATCCTTCACGGTGGCCGGGAGGACAGCAGGGCCCCGTCACGTCCGTGGCATGTCGCCCGTGTGCGCATGCGGCCCTTCGTGCGCGCCGTGACGCGAGCCCTGCCGGACGAGGACGTGTTCGTCGGGCAGGTGCGCTACCGCCACCGAGGGTGGAACGGTGCGGACGCCGACCCGGTCGCCGATGTCCGGCAGGCGCTCGCCGAACTCGCCGATCTGGTGGGGGAGGTGCCGGTGGTGCTGGTGGGCCACTCGATGGGCGGTCGCGCCGCCCTGCGCGCCGCGGCCGCGCCGCAGGTCCGGGCCGTGGTGGCCCTCGCACCCTGGTGCCCGGAGGGCGAGCCGGTGGCCCACCTCCGGGACAAGCGCGTGATCGTGCTGCACGGGGACCGGGACCGGGTCACCGATCCCGCGGCGTCGTTCGCCCTCGTCCGCCGGGCCGACGAGGCGGGCTCCGCCGCGAGCGCCGTGCGGGTGGAGGGCGGTGACCACGCGATGCTCCGACGCGCGCGCACCTGGCACCGGGCGACGGGCTCCACGGTCGCCGGGCTGGTGGCCGGGGTCGACGGTGGGCTGGGACCCCTCTCCGCCGAGTGGCCCGGCGGAGAACCCGGGGTTCTCTAGGGCCCTGTCCGGCCGATCACGGGGGAGGAGACCAACCGCGCCCGTGTCTCCGCCGCGATCGACCGGACAGGGCCCTAGATGTATTGATCACGAGCGTTGTTGACAGTTGCAGGGCTTGATCATGGCGAAGACCTCCGGTGTGGTGGAGCTGTCTAGGAC
>NZ_JBHWVI010000402.1:0-3664 GCF_042737005.1 Streptomyces sp. NPDC060027 | reverse complement strand
GCCCCCTCCAGTGAAGGGGGCCGAGCCGTGGAGTTCCCGACTGGGGTGGAACCCGGTCGCTCGGGCATCAGCCCCGATAGATCGCCTCGATCTCGTTGGCGTAGTCCTTCGCGACCACGTTGCGCTTCAGCTTCAGGGACGGCGTGAGGTGGCCCGACTCCTCGGTGAACTGATGGGCGAGGATGCGGAACTTGCGTACCGACTCCGCCTTGGACACCGCCGCGTTGCCGTCGTCGATCGCGTCCTGGATGGCGGCGATCAGGTCCGCGTCCTCGCTCAGCGACACCGCGGTCGAGCCGGCCGGCTTCCCGTGCTCCTCGGCCCAGCGGACCAGGAACTCCTCGTCGACCGTGACCAGCGCGCCGACGAACGGGCGCCCGTCGCCGACGACCATGCACTCCGCGACCAGCGCGTGCGCGCGGATCCGGTCCTCGATCACGGCCGGGGCGACGTTCTTGCCGCCCGCGGTGACGATGATCTCCTTCTTGCGGCCGGTGATGCGGAGGTAGCCGTCCTCGTCGAGGGTGCCGATGTCACCGGTGTGGAACCAGCCGTCGGCCAGCGCCTCGGCGGTCGCGCCCTCGTTGTTCCAGTACTCCTTGAACAGGTGCTCGCCGTGCAGCAGCACCTCGCCGTCGTCGGCGATGCGGATCACGGAGCCGGGCAGCGGCTGGCCGACCGTGCCGATCTTCGTACGGTCCCACGGGTTGAAGGCCGTGGCCGCGCAGGACTCGGTGAGGCCGTAGCCCTCCAGGACCGTGAAGCCGATGCCCCGGAAGAAGTGGCCGAGCCGCTCGCCCAGCGGCGCGCCGCCCGAGATCGCGTACTCGCCGCGCCCGCCGAGGACCGCGCGCAGCTTGCTGTAGACGAGCTTGTCGAAGGTCTTGTACTTGATCTTCAGGGCGAGCGACGGGCCCGAGGGGGTGTCCAGCGCGCGGCTGTACGCGATCGCCGTGTCCGCCGCCTTGTCGAAGATCTTGCCCTTGCCGTCCGCCTGGGCCTTGGCGCGCGCCGAGTTGTAGACCTTCTCGAAGACGCGCGGCACACCGAGGATCAGCGTCGGCCGGAAGGAGGCCAGCTCGTCGGTGAGGTTCTTGATGTCCGGGACACAGCCCAGCTTGATCGGCGCCATCATCGGCGCGACCTGCACGAGCCGCCCGAAGACGTGCGCGAGCGGCAGGAAGAGCAGGACGGAACACTCGCCCGTGCGGAACAGCGGGCGCAGCCGCTCCACGATGTTGCCGCACTCCGCGAAGAAGGCGCGGTGCGTGAGGACGCAGCCCTTGGGCCGGCCGGTGGTTCCGGAGGTGTAGACGATGGTCGCCGGGTCGTCCGCCTTGGCGAGCGAGCTGCGCTCCTCGACGGTGGCGTCGCTGACGTCCTTGCCCAGGCGCCCCAGCTCCTCGACGCCGCCGGCCTCGATCTGCCAGACGTGCTTGAGGGCGGGCAGCCGGTCGCGCACCGACTCGACGGAGGCCGCGTGCGTGCTCAGCTCCACGACGCAGGCGGTCGCACCGGAGTCGCCGAGGATCCACTGCACCTGCTCGGCGGAGCTGGTCTCGTACACCGGCACGGTGACGGCGCCGGCGCTCCAGATCGCGAAGTCGAGCAGCGTCCACTCGTAGCGGGTACGGGACATCAGGGCGACCCGGTCACCGGGCTGCACGCCCGAGGCGATCAGGCCCTTGGCCGCGGCACGCACCTCGGCGAGGAAGGTGGTGGCGCTGACGTCCGTCCACGTGCCGCCCACCTTGCGGGCGATGACGGCCACGTCGGGATGCTGCGCGGCGTTTCTACGGACGATATCGGTGAGATTTCCGTCCGCAGGGACCTCGTACAAAGCCGGAAGGCTGAACTCGCGCAAGACTGCTGCTCCTCATAGGGCGCCGACGCCACGACTCTGTGTGATGCGACGGTGCGGTCCAAGGCTCGGGCAGGTACTCAGGAGATCACTTGTTGAATTCCTGAGTACGACTGGACTGCCCGGACGTTACCCGTCGGTATGGCTTCTTCGACAGGGGGTCCCGACGAGATGTTCTATGCGTCACACGTGTTGGCGTTCCTTCGCGCACAGTAGTCCACGCCCTTCCTGACTAGCCAGTAATCGCAGGTCCGGCCGCCTCTGTTCACGTTTGCCGCACAGGCCTACGCTTGATCGTCATGGCATCCACACCGGTCGGTAATCCGCGGACGCGCGTTCATGTGGTCAGTGACGTGCACGGCAACGCCCGGGACCTGGCCCGCGCGGGCGACGGCGCCGACGCCCTGATCTGCCTCGGTGACCTGGTCCTCTTCCTCGACTACGCCGATCACGCGCGCGGCATCTTCCCGGATCTGTTCGGCGTGGAGAACGCCGACCGCATCGTCGAGCTGCGCACCGCACGCCGTTTCGAGGAGGCGCGCGCGTTCGGCGCCCGGCTGTGGGCGGGCATCGGCACCGACCGGGCCGCCGCCATCGAGAAGGCGGTACGCAAGCAGTACGCCGAGATGTTCGCCGCGTTCCCGACGCCGACGTACGCGACCTACGGCAATGTCGACATGCCGATGCTGTGGTCCGAGTACGCCGGACCCGGCACCACCGTCCTCGACGGCGAGCGGGTCGAGATCGGCGGACGGGTCTTCGGCTTCGTCGGCGGGGGGCTGCGGACGCCGATGCGGACGCCGTACGAGATCAGCGACGAGGAGTACGCGGCCAAGATCGAGGCGGTCGGTGAGGTCGACGTGCTGTGCACGCACATCCCGCCGGAGGTGCCGGAGCTGGTCTACGACACCGTGGCGCGCCGCTTCGAGCGCGGTTCCCGTGCGCTGCTGGACGCGATCCGGCGTACGCGCCCCCGGTACGCGCTCTTCGGTCACGTCCACCAGCCCCTTGTCCGCAGGATGCGCGTCGGGGCGACGGAATGCGTGAATGTGGGGCACTTCGCGGGGTCGGGCCGGCCCTGGGTGCTGGAGTGGTGAGCCGGCGGCGGTGCTGAACGGCAGGTGGGGTGACAGCGCCCGTGGTCGTGCGCGGTAGCCTTCACGCTGCACACACGTGCGCACCGACCTCCCTCACCGGACCGCATCTGGAGGAGCCACCGCGATGGCGGAACACACCAGTTCGAGCATCACGATCGAGGCGGCACCGGCTGACGTCATGGCGGTGATCGCCGACTTCGCCCGCTACCCGGACTGGACGGGTGAGGTGAAGGAGGCGGAGGTGCTCGGGACGGACGAGCGGGGCCGCGCCGAACAGGTCCGCCTCGTCATGGACGCCGGCGCCATCAAGGACGACCAGACCCTCGGGTACACCTGGACCGGCGACCACGAGGTCTCCTGGACCCTGGTCAAGTCCCAGATGCTCCGCTCCCTGGACGGCTCCTACATCCTCAAGGCCGCGGGCACCGGCACCGAGGTCACCTACCGGCTGACCGTCGACGTCAAGATCCCGATGCTCGGCATGATCAAGCGCAAGGCCGAGAAGGTCATCATCGACCGTGCGCTGGCGGGCCTGAAGAAGCGGGTCGAAGAGACGGTCTAACCACCCACCGGCGCCCGCCCCCACCCCCGGGCGGCCCGCGCCTCCCTCTGGCGAGCCCCAGAAGGCACCCCGCCAGAGCCCCCACCAAGTTTGGCCCCCGCCGCCCCCCCCCCCCGGGCCCCCACCCCCCCCGGGGGGGAGGAG
>NZ_JBHWVI010000401.1:0-3702 GCF_042737005.1 Streptomyces sp. NPDC060027 | reverse complement strand
CGAAGTGGACTGGCACGCCTTCTTCCCGGGCGCCCGGCGCGTCACCCTGCCCACCTACGCCTTCCAGCGCGAGCGCTACTGGCTCGATGCCCCCGAGGCCGAGACGGCCGCCGTGGACGCGGTCGACGCCGAGTTCTGGGCGAGCGTCGAGCGCGAGGACGCCCAGTCCCTCGCCGCCACGCTGGGGCTGAGCCCCGAGGAACTAAACGTCGTAGTACCGAAGTTGTCGGCCTGGCGGGGTCGGCGGCGCGAGCAGTCCGTCGTGGACGGCTGGCGCTACCAACTGGCCTGGCAACCGCTGAACGGCCTTTCCGCAGGCGACCTGTCCGGCAGCACATGGCTGTTCGCCGCGCCCGAGGGCGACGAGTGGGCCGGCACGGTCCGCGCGGCCCTGGCCGGACGCGGCGCGTACCTGATCCCGCTGATGGTCGGCGCCGACACCGACCGCGCGTCCCTGACCGACGAGCTGACCCGGGTCGCGGGCGAAGCCGGATCGCTCGACGGCGTCCTGTCCCTGCTCGCGACCGACGAGACCGCCTCGCCCGAACACTCCGCGCTCTCCCAGGGCTTCGCGCAGACCGTGGCCCTGGCCCAGGCACTTGGCGACGCGAGCATCGACGCGCCGCTGTGGTGCGCCACCCGCGGAGCGGCCGCCACCGGCCGCTCCGACGACGCACCGCTCAGCGCGGTGCAGAACCAGGTGTGGGGCCTCGGCCGTGCCCTGGCCCTGGAGCACGCCCGGCGCTGGGGCGGCCTGATCGACCTGCCGGCGGCCGTCGACGAGCGCGCCGCCGGCCGTATCGCCGCCGTACTGAGCCAGGGAGCCG
Source organism: Streptomyces sp. NPDC060027 (assembly GCF_042737005.1). Taxonomy (NCBI): domain Bacteria; kingdom Bacillati; phylum Actinomycetota; class Actinomycetes; order Kitasatosporales; family Streptomycetaceae; genus Streptomyces; species Streptomyces sp. NPDC060027. The sequence goes on along the minus strand of NZ_JBHWVI010000401.1, from coordinate 2,875 downwards.
GCGCCGCCGATGGCCAGGAGGACCAGGTCGCCGTCCGCGCCACCGGCGTGTTCACCGCCCGGCTCGCCCACGCCCGAAGCGGCGCCGGCCGGCCGTGGTCGCCGCGCGGCACGGTGCTGATCACCGGTGGTACGGGTGCGCTGGGCGGGCACGTGGCCCGCTGGCTCGCCGGTGCCGGTGCCGAACACCTCGTGCTCACCGGCCGCCGCGGTGCCGACGCGCCCGGTGCCACCCGCCTCAAGGACGAACTGGAGGAGCTGGGAGCGCGCGTCACCCTCGCCGTGTGCGATGTCGCCGACCGCGACGCGGTGGCGGCGCTGCTCGCCGAGCACACGTTCACCTCCGTCTTCCACGCCGCGGGCGTGGAACAGTTAGCCCCCTTCGACGAGCTGACACCGGCCGACTTCGCCCGCACGGTGGCGGCGAAGGCCCGCGGCGCCGCACACCTGGACGAGCTGCTCGGCGACCGCGAGCTCGACGCCTTCGTCATGTTCTCCTCGATCGCCGGCGTGTGGGGCAGCGGCCACCAGGCCGCCTACGCGGCCGGCAACGCCTTCCTCGACGGGCTCGCCGCCCGGCGGAGGGCCCGGGGCCTGGCCGCCACCGCGATCGCCTGGGGCCCGTGGGCCGACGGCGGCATGGTCACCGACGCCGACGAGGAGCACCTGCGCCGCCGCGGCGTCGTCACCCTGCCCGCCGCACTCGCCGTGACCGCGGTCCAGCGCGCCCTGGACTGCGACGACACCGCGGTCGTCGTGGCCGACATCGACTGGGAACGGTTCATCGGACCGTTCACCCTCGGCCGCCCGAGCGCCCTGCTGTCCGAGTTGCCCGAGGTGCGCCGCGCCGGCACCGCCGCACCGGCCGGCGCCGCCACCGGCGCCGCGCCCCTGGCGGCCCGGCTCGCCGGACTGCCGGAGGCCGAGCGCAGGGAGAGACTGATCGACCTGGTCCGCGCGCACGTCGCGGCCGTCCTGGGCCACTCCTCGGCGGCGGAGGTCGAGCCCGACCGGGCGTTCAAGGACCTCGGCTTCGACTCCCTGACCGCCGTCGAACTCCGCAACAAGGTGAACACGGCGACCGGTCTCGCGCTGCCGCCCACGCTGGTCTTCGACCACCCCAACGCCACGGCGCTCGCCCGCTTCCTCCAGAGCGAGCTGCTCGGATCGAAGGCCGCCGTGGAGCAGGAGCGGCACGCGGCCCCCGACGACGAGCCCATCGCCATCGTGGCGATGAGCTGCCACCTGCCCGGCGGCGTCGACTCGCCCGAGGCGCTGTGGGACCTGGTGACGTCCGGCGGCGACGCCGTCTCCGCGTTCCCGTCGAACCGCGGCTGGGACGTCGAGGCCCTCTACGACCCCGACCCCGACCGCCCCGGCAAGACGTACGCGCGCGACGGCGGCTTCCTTTATGGCGCCACCGACTTCGACGCCGGCTTCTTCGGGATCTCCCCGCGTGAGGCCCTGGCGATGGACCCGCAGCAGCGCCTGCTGCTGGAGGCCTCGTGGGAGGCCTTCGAGCGGGCCGGGATCGCCCCCGCGCAGCTGCGCGGCAGCCGGACCGGCGTCTTCGTCGGCATGGCCTACCAGGGCTACGGAGCCGATGTGCGCCGCGCGCCGGAAGGCGTCGAAGGACACCGGCTCGTCGGCGGCGCGTCCAGTGTCGTCTCCGGCCGGGTGGCCTACACCTTCGGACTCGAAGGGCCCGCCGTCACGATCGACACGGCGTGCTCGTCGTCCCTGGTCGCCCTGCACCTGGCCATCCAGTCGCTGCGCAACGGCGAGAGCACGATGGCGCTGGCCGGCGGCGTCACCGTCATGGCCAGTCCGAGCGTTTTCGTGGAGTTCAGCCGCCAGCGCGGTCTGTCGCCCGACGGCCGCTGCAGGGCGTTCGGCGCGGACGCCGACGGCACCGGCTGGGCGGAGGGCGTGGGCGTGGTGCTCGTGGAGCGGCTGTCCGACGCCCGCCGCAACGGGCACCAGGTGTTGGCGGTGGTACGGGGCAGCGCCGTGAACCAGGACGGGGCGTCCAACGGTCTGACCGCGCCGAACGGCCCGGCGCAGCAGCGGGTCATCCGCCAGGCGCTGGCTTCCGCCGGGCTCGCTCCGGGCGATGTGGATGTCGTCGAGGCGCACGGTACGGGCACGACGCTGGGTGACCCGATCGAGGCGCAGGCGCTCCTCGCGACCTATGGACAAGAGCGTGAACGGCCGCTCCTGCTCGGCTCGTTGAAGTCCAACATCGGTCACACGCAGGCCGCCGCGGGCGTCGCCGGTGTGATCAAGATGGTGATGGCGATGCGCCACGGAGTGCTCCCGCGAACCCTGCACGTCGATGAGCCGACGCCGCACGTGGACTGGTCGGTCGGTGATGTCCGGTTGCTGACCGAGGCCGTCGACTGGCCCGAGTCGGACCGCCCGCGCCGTGCCGCGATCTCGTCCTTCGGTGTCAGCGGCACCAACGCCCACACCATCATCGAACAGGCCCCCGCCACGGCGGAGTTGCCTCATACGCCCGACTCCGGCGCGCTCGTGCCGTGGGTGCTGTCGGGCAAGGGCGAGTCGGCGCTGCGTGCCCAGGCGGCCCGGCTGGCCGGCCATCTCGACGCGAACGACGGCTGGACGGCTTCCGACATCGGCCTCTCCCTGGCCTCCCGCGAGACGTTCGAGGACCGCGCGGTGCTCCTGGCGGAGGGCTCGGACAAGCTCCGGCAAACCCTCACCGCCCTCGCCGCCGGTCAACCGGCGGCGAACGTGACGCTGGGACGAGCCCGCTCCGAGGGCAAGGTCGGTTTTCTGTTCTCGGGTCAGGGTTCGCAGCGGATCGGTATGGGGCGTGAGTTGTATGCGGCGTTCCCCGTCTTCGCCGATGCGTA
>NZ_JBHWVI010000400.1:0-3708 GCF_042737005.1 Streptomyces sp. NPDC060027 | reverse complement strand
CCCGACGCAGCCATCTTTCCAACACCGTCCGCTCGTCATCAGACAAAAGCAACGGTTCCAGCTTCGGGCCCCGACGGGGAACTGACGCACCAGCATGTCGGCCACCACGTCCAGCTGGGTTCGGACGGCCTCGGCGGTCGTCTGCGCGAAGATGGAACGTGCCGCCGCCAGCGAGGACAACGAAGCCGCAGGCAACGATGTCGAAAAGATAGACCGCCGGGTCCATACCGTCCGGATAGACCGTGGCCGCGACGACGCCGAGACGTGAGCCGTACACATCACGCAGCACCCAGATGTCCCCGGTCATCCGTAGCTTCGCCACCGCATCCCGCCACTGCGGCAGAGCCGACGCAACCTGCGAACCGCGCACCACCGGACGCAGCCGGGACACCGCCTCCAGGCCCGTCCGCGCGATCGCCGGTGAGCCCACCGACGACAGCCCATGCAGCAGGAGCAGGGCGGCCTGACCATCGGGCACACCAGAAACCAGGCGCTCTCGAACCCGCTCCTCCGCCGCGTCGATCAGCCAGCCGATCCAGTCACCGAGCGCGAGAGAGTGCCCCTCCCGGACGGTCTCGTGCACACGCGCCCCCAGCTGGCCGGCCGTCATGTCCTCCAGCCGACGCGGGCTTTCGGCGCCAAGCAGCACCTCGGTCTCGTCCAGGAGTACCGAGATGGAAGGCTCGAACCAGGCCCAGCGGACGCGCCGGTGCTGCGAACCGGATCGGCTATGGACCGCTCGGGCCGGGGGCGAGGGCGCTGGTGAGTTGGGTACGGGTGGTGATGCCGAGTTTGCGGTAGGCGGCGGAGAGGTGGACCTCGACGGTTTTGGGGGTGACGTAGAGCTGTTGGGCGATCTGCCGGTTGGTGGCGCCGGTGGCGGCGAGTTCGGCGATGCGGTGTTCGCTAGGGGTGAGAGCGGCGGGGCCGGTCAGCGCATCGCGGCGGGGGCGTCCGCCTGCGGCGGCCAGCTCGGTGCGGGCGACTTCCATCAGGGGGGTGGCGTTGCACTGGGTGGCCAGGTCGAGGGCCTGCCTCAACAGGGGCCGGGCCTCGGTGCGGCTGCCGTGGCGGCGTAGTTCCGCACCCAGCGCGGTGAGGGTCTTGGCGTGTTCGAGCCGGGCCAGGGAGCTGTCCAGGATGGTCTGAGACTCCCACAGGAACCGCAGGCGGTCGCCGTCTTCGGCGACCAGGCCCGAGACGCGCAGCGAGCGGCCCAGGAATCCGGGGGCGTTCCAGTGGCGTGCCATCGTCAGTTCGTCGGCCACCATCGCGCGGGCTTCCTCGGTCTTGCCGAGGGCGTGCAGGGCGAGGGCGGCGTCGTCGCGCCACGCGCTGATGCCGGGATTATGGAAGCCGAGGGCTCGGCAGATCTCCCCTGATTTCCGGGCGGTGGCCAGGCAATCCTCGTATCGTCCGCGGATCCGCTGCAGGCGGGCGAGTGCATCCAGGGCGTAGTAGACCGGCCCGGAAAGGATGCGTCGGCTGGTGGGGCTGGCTTCTTGACTCCAGGCGGCACTGTTGGCCTCCAGGGCTTGGGTGGGGTCGGCATTGCTCCAGGCCAGGTTTGCGGTCCGGGCCAGTGTGATGGCCAGCTTCTCCTGCCCGTCGGCGGCGTAGTCCTCGGCCTCGGCCAGGACGGCGTCGGCCTGTTTCCACTTGCCCATCTGGGACAGGGCATCGCCAAGCATGAGGCGGGTCTGGGCGGTGCGCCGAGGCTCGGGGAGGGCTTCCAGGAGGGTGATGACTTGCGGGTAGTCGTGGGCGTTGCGGGCCACGGTGGCGGCCTGGAGGACAATGGCCGGGGCGGCGGTTCCGGTAGCGGCCAGCCGCCAGGTGGCGATACACAGGGCATCGCCTCGGCGCCGGGCCCCGTAGGCCTCCACTTGCTCCGCCTGACGAAGGAGGATCTCCCGGCGCCGCAAGACGGGCAGCTCGGCCCGCACGACCTCGCCGTACACAGGATCGGCGAGCGCCACACAGGTGCGCCGCCCATCCTGGCTGGCGAGGATCAGCCCAGCGTGTTTCAAGTCGGCCAGCACCTGCCAGGAGGCGACAACTTGGACCTGTGTCAGCGGCAGCGGGCCGCACAGCGCCAGCAGCTCCAGCACCGGCCGGGCGGTCGGCCCCACGGCGGCGAACTGGTTGCCGATCAGCTCAGTCAGCCGCGTCGTCGTGCCCAGCAGCCGACTTCCCGGCACCAGGTGCCACGTCTCCCCGTCACTGGCCAAAACTCCGCTGGCCAGGGAACCGTGAACCAGCTCGCGCAGGTACAGGGCGTTCCCGCCCGACGCCTCGTACAGATGCCGGACAGTGTGTGGCCCGACCGGCCCGCCGAGCGCGGCCTCCAGGACCGCCCCCACCTGACCTTGACTGAATGCGGCTAGGTCGATCCGGGTCACGGCGTCCCCCTGGGCCAGGGTCTGCATGGCCTCGGTGGTCACTTCGCCGCTGCGAATAGTGGAGATCAGTCGGATTAGCCCGGCGTCCATCATCTGCCTCAGCAGCACCACCGAGGCCGTGTCCAGCAGATGCAGGTCATCGATCAGGATCGCCCACGGACGCCGGCCTTCTCGGGTGTGCGCCGCCACCGCGGCAAACCCCGCAATCGGGTCAGACAAGTCCACTTCGGAAGGGAGAAGGTGAGCAATCGCGCCCAGCGGCACAGCAGCGGCCGCTGCGCTCGCTGTTGCCCGTGCCCCTCGGAACCCTGCGCGTACCGCCTGGCCCAGGTATTCCTCGGCCAGCCGCGACTTGCCCACCCCCGCAGCCCCGGCCACGACAAGCCCCCGGCTTCGCCGGCTGGCCAGCACCCGCGCGAAAACCTCCAGCTCCCGTTCGCGCCCGGCCAGCGGCCAACGCGCTACCGGATTTTCCGGGCCGCGCATGGCCCAGGCGGAAGGCTGGGCTTCTACGGAACCCGACGGAGACATCTTGCTCTCCTCCCAGAGACGGAGCAAAGCGCCGAATGGTAGTGGGGGCGGCCTGCTCCTCACCCGTCCCGACCATCGGGCAAGGAGCCTGGATGTGGGCGCTTCCGAGGGCCTTGGCCATAAGGACTCGGCTACCGGGTGGGCAACGTCAGACGGCTTGCAGGTCGGCTCAGTGGTCGGTAGTGCGCGGACCGTGCTGGGCACCGGTGGTGTCGGCAAGAGCGGTGACGACCTGCTGGCCGCGCGGCCGTGTTCTTCGTCTGTGCAGCTGGCCGTCCACGGGCCTGGGGCGGGAGCAGGACCGCCATCGGTCACATCGATGCGCACCCTGGTGTGCCCGCCACGGTCGGTGGCAGCCTGAAGGTGCAGAGCGATCGGCGGCAGGGCATGCTCGACGGCGTTGGTGACCAGCTCGGAAACCACCAGCAGCGCGTCGTAGGCCGCGTCCTCGTCCAAGCCCCAGGAGGCAAGTACCAGCTTGGCCGCGTGCCGCGCTGCGGCCGCCGCGGTCGCACGGTACGGCAGCGGGCAGTCATACCGGGGAAGCACAGAACGCAGCTTGCGAGAAGGCGCGCTAGAAGACGGGACAGAACCGGCAGCGGTGCGGGTAACAGTCGTGGAAGTCATGATGGTCACCTCTTGGTCGGGGAGCGGTGACGCTCTTCATGACTCCTTTCTAGTAGGACTCCGTTAGGTCTGTCTTGATCTCGGCTTTGAGTGTGAACCGCTGGGCAGGCGTTGGTGGCAGGTGGTGCAGACGCCGGTCCAGCACCTC
>NZ_JBHWVI010000399.1:0-3805 GCF_042737005.1 Streptomyces sp. NPDC060027 | reverse complement strand
CGCCCTCGGCCCAGCCCGTACCGTCCGCACCGGCCGCGAACGCCTTGCACCGGCCGTCCGCCGACAAGCCCCGCTGACGGCTGAACTCCACGAACACGGACGGGCCTGCCATCACCGTGACGCCGCCGACGAGGGCCATCGAGCACTCACCGCTCCGCAGGGCCTGCGCGGCAAGGTGGAGTGCCACGAGCGACGACGAGCACGCCGTGTCGACCGTGACCGCCGGCCCCTCGAGCCCGAACGTGTACGAAACACGCCCCGAAGCGACGCTGCCCGCGCTGCCGTTGACGAGGTAGCCCTCCAGCCCTGCCGGCGAGGTGTGCACGCGGCCGCCGTAGTCGTGGTACATCACGCCGGCGAAGACACCGGTCCTGCTGCCCCGTACCGTCGCCGGGTCGATCCCGGCCCGCTCGAACGCCTCCCACGACGTCTCCAGCAGCAACCGCTGCTGCGGGTCCATCGCCAGCGCCTCACGCGGCGAGATCCCGAAGAACTCGGCGTCGAAGTCCGCCGCGTCGTGCAGGAAGCCACCCTCTCGGGTGTAGCTGGTGCCCCACTGGTCGGGGTTCGGGTCGTAGAGCCGCTCCACGTCCCAGCCGCGGTCCTCGGGGAAGCCCGACACGGCGTCGCCGCCGGAGGACACCAGCTGCCACAGGTCCTCGGGCGACTGCACGCCGCCGGGGTAGCGGCAGGCCATCCCCACGATCGCGATCGGCTCGTCCGCCGTTCCGGTGGGCGTGGAGAGGGTCGCCGGCACGACTGCCGCCGCCTCGCCGGCGCCTGCGGCTTCGGCGGTGAGGAAGCGGGCGAGGGCAAGCGGGTTCGGGTGGTCGAAGACCAGGGTGGCGGGCAGGCGCATACCGACGGCCGAGTTGAGCCGGTTGCGCAGTTCGACGGCGGTCAGCGAGTCGAACCCGATGTCCTTGAACGAGTCGTCCGCGCCGACCGACTGTGCGGCGGCGTGCCCGAGCACGGCGGCGACCTGGGTACGCACCAGGTCCAGCACCACGTGCTCGCGCTCGGCTTCCGGCAGCCCGGCCAGCCGCTGACCCAGCGATCCCTTCGGCGCGGTCCGCGCCGTGCGCCGATCCGGCGCGACCCGCACCAGTCCGCGCAGGACAGGCGGCACGGGCTGCCCCGGTCCGTCACGGAAGGCGGACGTGTCGAGCCGGATCGGGGCGACTGCCGCCCGATCGACGGCCAGTGCCGCGTCGAACATCCGCAGGCCGTCCGTCGGCGGGATCGCGGCGAGGCCCATCCGCTTGATGCGGGTGAGATCGGTGTGGTCGAGGCTGCCGGTCATGGCGCTCTCGCTGTCCTGCGCCCACAGGCCCCAGGCCAGCGACGTGGCCCGCAGGCCCACGGAACGGCGGTGCTCGGCGAGGGCGTCGAGGAAGGTGTTGGCAGCGGCGTAGTTCGCCTGGCCGGGCGTGCCGAGGGTGCCCGCCACCGAGGAGAAGAGCACGAACGCGGACAGGTCGCCGGACAGCTCGCCCGCCAGGTCGTGCAGGTTCAGCGCCGCGTCCACCTTCGGACGGAACACGGCGTCCAGCCGCTCGGGGGTCAGTGAGCCGATGATTCCGTCGTCCAGGACGCCGGCGGTGTGGACGATCGCGGACAGGCTCTGCCCGGGGCCGGTCAGGAGTGCACGCACGGCGTCGCGGTCGGCGACATCACACGCGGCCCAGGTGACGTCGGCGCCGTTCGCGGTCAGCTCGGCGGTGAGTTCGGCCGCGCCGGGTGCGTCGCCGCCGCGGCGGCTGACGAGCAGCAGACTGCGGACGCCGTGCTCGACGACCAGGTGCCGGGCGAACAGTCCGCCCAGCCCGCCCGACGCGCCGGTCAACAGAACGGTGCCGGAGCCGAGGCCGGGCAGCTCCGGCTCCGCGTTCGGCGCGGCGACGCGGACCAGTCTCGGCACCCGGACCTCGTCGTCCGGGTGCACCGCGGCCTGCGGCTCACCCGACGCGATCAGGCCGGGCAGCAAGCGGGCAAGACGGGTGCCGTCAGCACCGCTGACGACGTCGGCACGGGCATCACCGGCGGTCTCCACCAGCACGATGCGGTCGGGGTTCTCGGTCTGCGCCGAGCGCACCAGTCCGCGGACCGCCGACTGGGCGAGGTCTCCCGTACGCGTCACCAGCACCAGGCGCGCCGGACGTTCCTCGGCAAGCCACCACTGCACCAGCTCCAGCACGGCGTGGGTGACCTCACGGATCCGGGTGGCCATGTCCGCACCGGTCCCGGTCGGGCAGGGCACGACCACGGCATCGGCGACGGCTGCGGCATCGCTGTCCGCCGGCGAGTCAGTGGAACGGAGCGCGGCGAGATCCTCGTACGTCTCGATCCTCATGCCGTCCGGCGCGGACGGCAGGCCGAACGGCGTCCACTCCAGGCCGAAGACCGCGTCGTCGCTGCCGGAACCGGCGCGCAACTGGTCGGCGGGTGCCGAGCGCAGCGTCAGCGAGTCGACCTGCGCGACCGGTTCACCGGTGCCGTCGGCCAGTACCAGCGACACCGTGGAGGTGCCGGTGCCGACGCGCGAGACCTTCACCCGCAGGTCGGAGGCTCCGGCAGCCGCCAGGCGCACGCCGCTCCAGGCGAACGGCAGCAGTCCGTTCCCCGTCCCCGCCTCAGGCTCGACCGCGCCCAGCCAGACGGAGTGCAGGGCGGCGTCGAACAGGGCGGGGTGCAGTCCGTACTTCCCGGCGTCCGTCCGCTCCGTGCCGGACAGCTCCACCTCGGCGAAGAAGTCGTCCCCGCTCCGCCACGCGGTACGCAGCCCCTGGAAGACGGGGCCGTAGTCGAGCGCCATGTCGGCGAGGCGGTCGTAGAACCCGTCGACGTCGACCGGCTCCGCACCCACGGGCGGCCACGCGGTGAGCGAGCCGTCCGCGGGCCCTCCTGTGGCGACGGTCAGCGAGCCGGAGGCGTGCCGGACCCATACCCGTTCGAAGTCGTCCTCGTGGGCGTACACGTCCCCGTCGTCGATCCGCGAGTGCACGGTCAGCGGCCTGCGGCCCGAGCCGTCGTCGGCGCCGACGCGCACCTGCAGGGCGACGCCGCCGCGCTCGGGCACGAGCAGCGGTGTCTCCAATGTCAGCTCTTCCAACAGGTCGCAGCCCACGGCGTCGGCAGCGGTGATCGCCAGCTCGACGAACGCGGTTCCCGGCAGGAGCGCGACCCCGCTGACGGCGTGGTCCACCAGCCACGGGTGCGTGTGCGTCGAGAGCCGCCCGGTGAGCAGGTGTCCGTCGCCGTCGGCCAGCGGCACGGCGGCGCCGAGGAGCGGGTGACCGGCTTCGCCCTGCCCCACCGCGCGCAGGTCACCGGCCGAGGCGGGGGCATCGAGCCAGTAGCGCTCGCGCTGGAAGGCGTAGGTGGGCAGGGTGACGCGCCGGGCGCCCGGGAAGAAGGCGTGCCAGTCCACTTCGGCACCGCTGACGTGCAGTTCGGCGAGCGCGGTCACGACGGCCTGCCGCTCGGGACGGTCGGCCCGGAGCACGGGAACGGTCACGATGTCGTCCGCACAGCCCTGCGCCATGCCGCTCAGCACACCGCCCGGACCGATCTCCACGAACGTGCTCACACCCAGATCACCCAGAGTCTCGATGCCGTCGGCGAAACGCACCGCCTCACGCACGTGCCGCACCCAGTACTCCGGGGTGTACGCCTCGGCCAGGCGACCGGTGAGGTTCGAAACCACCGGAATCCGCGGCTCACCGTAGGACAGCCCGCGAACGACCTCCGCGAACTCCTCCAGCATCGGATCCATCAACGGCGAATGGAACGCGTGACTGACCTT
>NZ_JBHWVI010000398.1:0-3866 GCF_042737005.1 Streptomyces sp. NPDC060027 | reverse complement strand
GCAGGAACCCCGCACAGGTCCAGAGCCGCGTGGACGCCTACCAGCGCTTCACCTCGATCCTCGGCGTCACACCGGGAGCCAACCTCTACTGCTGAACGGACCGGTGACGACGCGGATCGGCGTCACTCGGGCCAGGTTCTGGTGAGACTCGCTCCACGCCGGGACCCCGAGTGACACCCGGCCGGGCCTCAACACCACGCTGATCCAGGGCTATTGGGGCGGTGCCGTCCAGGCTGCCTCGCCGACCGAGATATCAGCGGGCCTTGATCGAATTCTGGTGCGCACATCGTCACCAGTGGCGCTCGGCCCTGGTTGAACTCGCCTACAGGCACGACACGAGTCGCCGTATGCCTGTACGCGACCGCGCCCCCGCCCTTCGGCCGAAGAATGCCGACAACGCGTTCTTCGGCCGAAGGCGCCACCGCAAGCACAACGTCCAGTTCGCCCAACGGCAGTGATCAGAGCGGCAACGCGCTCGTGGCCCAGCCAGAACCACGGGATCACCTGCGCCGGGGCGGGCCTCTCACCGCCCCGGCGCGAGGGTTGCCCCGTTCACCGTCCGGCGGCCGCACGGGCGGCCCGGGCTGTGGGGAGGTAGCGGAGGCGCTCGGGGAGCAGGGGGACGAGGGTGCGTACGACCGCGCCGAAGCGGCGCAGTCTGCGTTCGTCCCTCGGCGTCCAGGGAACGCCGAGCCGGTCGCGCGCGGCGGGCGGGAGCAGGCCTGTGGTGACGAAGACGTGCAGGCGGCCCAGCGGTCGGCGCAGCAGTGGCCACAGCAGGCGCGTCAGCGTGCCCGAACCGGGTGGCGGGGCGATGGGGCGGCGCGGGTCGAGCAGTTCCTGGACCACGGCGGTGCTCTGCAGTTCCTCCTGGATCATCGCGTCGAAGTAGATCCAGAACTCCTCGGGAGTGCCCGGCATGTCGCGCTCGTTGATGCCGAGGATGGCGCCGAGTTGCAGCAGTTCGTCGTAGAGGCGGCGCTCGTCCTCGGGGGACAGCGGCCGGGAAAGGTAGCGGGCGGCCCGCAGGAAGACCGGGTAGGCGGTGGCGTGCACCCAGGCGTAGTAGGCGGGGGTGAGCGCGTGGTAGCTGCGGCCCCGGGTGTCGGTGCCGCTGATGGTCCTGTGCAGGCGCCGCAGGCGGCGCCCCTCCTCGATCGCCCGCTCGCCACCGTAGACCCACAACTGAAGTGATTCCAGCGAGCGTTCGGCGCGCCCCCAGGGGTCCGTGCGGAACACCGAGTGGTCGTCGACGCCCGCGCCGACCGCCGGGTGGGCGACCTGGAGGACGAGGGCGGCGGGCAGCGAGAGCAGGAGCCGTACGTCGCCCGCGATCTCCCACAGGATCGTTCCCGGGGCGAGCGGCGCGGGCTCGGTGGTGGATTTCATGTCACCTCGCCCCCAGCGGGCGCCGCGCGGCGGGATCGGTGCCCGGCCGGTGCGTGGCCCAGTAGGCGATGGCGAGCGATCCGGTGATGCGGAGCGGGGGCGGGACGAGCAGCATCAGGAACCTCACGACGAGGGCGAAGCGCCGCAGGGCGCGCTGTTGCCGCCGGCTCCAGTCGAGGTGCAGGCGGTCACGCAGGCGGGGTGGGAGGGTGCCGACGGTGACCAGCAGCGCGTAGTGGGCGGCGATCCGGGCGAAGGGCCGCCAGAGCGGGCCAGGGAGCAGACGGAACGGCTTGGCGGGATGGGCGAGTTCGTCGACCACGTCCCGCACGGACTGGTTGTACTCCAGCCTGTTGTCGACCATGTCGTCGTAGTACGCGGTGAACGCCGCCCAGTCCGGGGGCAGATGGTGGTCCTTGAGGCCCCAGACCCGTCCGACGTCCCGCATCTCGCGGTAGTACTCCTCCGTTTCCTCTTCGGTCATGCCCTTGCCGAACAGGTTCTGCGCGTCGACCGGCCCTTTGACGAGGGTCGCGTGCACCCAGTGGTAGGCCTCCGGGTTGAGGGCGTGGTAGCGGCGGCCCGCGGAGTCGGTGCCCTTCATCCCGGCGTGCACGTGGATCAGGCGCCGCGCCTCGTCGGTGGCGGCGCGCTGCCCTCCGTAGATGACGGTGCTCAGCGAGAGCAGGGTGCGGATCAGGCGGGGCCAGGGTTCGGCGCGGAAGTTGCTGTGGTCCTCGACGCCGGCGCCGACGACGGGGTGCGCGACCTGGAGCAGGAGCAGCTGGGGCGCCATGAGGGTGGCGCGGGCGTCCCCGAAATGGCGCCAGGCCATTCCGCCCCGACGCGGCGCCCTCACCGCGGAGTTTGCCTCAACTACCCCCGAATATACGGGCGTTGGATCGGCCGGCAGGTGCGGCAGAGCGGCCATGACGCCTCCGTTTCTCCGTTGTGTCCGGAGTATTGACGTGCCCCGTGAAACAAGTCAATAGTTTTTGTATCTTCGACTCATCGATGGCTCCCGAGAGTTCGCCGCCATCGCCCCAGCCCTGCGAAAGGGACTTCCCATGAGTGACAGATACGCCCATACCGGGACGAGTACCCCGGGTGCAGGTCGTACGCACTGGAAACGCAGCGCCGTCATGTTCGTCCCCTGCACCCTGGCCGTGGGGGCACTCGGCATCGCCCTCGCCCAAGGGGCGCTCGCCGCGTCCTTCGCCGTCTCCGGCGCCGCGTTCAAGGTCTCCGCCTCGGAGATCACCGCGGACGGCGTGTCGTCGTTCCCCTCCTCCATCGGCGACTCCGCGAACGACGCCAAACCCGTGCTGCTGGCCGCCGTCAAGAACGGCACGGTCTCCGACGTGTGCGTCTCGCTCAAGCAGAAGCTTCCACTGGTCGGGGACGTCACCATGCTGGTGCACTCGGGGGCGGACAAGCCGCTCGAAGGCAGCAACCTCGTGGTGAACGCGGACGCCCTCACCGGAGCCGGCGGCAAGGTCACCGGTGTCCAGGCCGGCCGGGACGCCTCCACTCTGACCGGTGCGCCCGGTGTCACCGGACCCAAGGGAACTTTCGGCGTCCAGGCGAGCACCGCGGTCGCGCATGACGTCGAGAGCACCGCGTACTCCGCCAACGGAGGCACGCTCACGCTGGAGAAGCTGGAGATCGAGTTCAGCCGCACCGGCAAGCAGTGCTTCTGACGGCGACGAGGGACGGACTCGGTCATGTTCAGCTTCGTCTTCGGCTTCCTGTCGGAACTGGCGCGCGAGACCGGCGACTGGTTCGACCGGATCCTGCCCGCGCCCCGGCTGCGCCGCTCCCTGCGCGGCTGGCGGCGCAGGCGTCCGTTCTGGGCCGCGGTGTGGATCGTCGCGGGAGGCGTGGAGATGGTCGCCATCCCGCTGGCCCCGCTTCCCCTGATGATCAAGATCGGTGTGGGCGCCATGTCGGCCGTCGGCATCAGTCTGGTACTGGTCGCGGGCGGCCTCTTCTTCCTCTTCAAGCCCGACCAGCGGATGTTCGTCTCCGTCGTCACCGCCATCGCCTCGCTGACCTCGATGGCGACGACGAACCTCGGCGGATTCGGCGTCGGCATGATGGCCGGGCTCATCGGCTCCTCGATGGCGTTCGGCTGGATGCCCGATCCGGTCCGCGCGGCGGACGGCGAGGACGGGGACCGGCTGCTCGGTCCGTCAGGGGCCGGCCCGAGCGATCCGGCCCCGGAGGTCCGTGCCGAGACCGCACCCGGCGCGGCGGGCCTGCCGCGGGAGGTCGGTGCCCTGCCTCGGGAGGTCGGTGCGCCGAAGGACCGGGACGGCGCTGCCCCAAAAGCCCGTGAGGACCGTGCCCGCTCCGGCGGCCGCCGGAGGCCCGCCCGGGGCACGGCCCTCTTCCTCGTGAGCGCGTTGGTCGCGGCGGCCGGACTCCCGGCCGCGGCGGCCCCCCCCCCCCCCCCCGGCCCCCAACCCGGCGCATGA
>NZ_JBHWVI010000397.1:0-3867 GCF_042737005.1 Streptomyces sp. NPDC060027 | reverse complement strand
CGCGCACACCTCGTCGTACGCCGCCGCGAACACCGGATACGCCGCATACAGCTCACGCCCCATCCCCAACCGCTGCGAACCCTGACCCGAGAACAAGAACCCGACCTTGTCCGCCGAGTGAGCGCGTCCGGCGACGACGTTCGCCACCGGTTCGCCTGCCGCGAGGGCCTCAAGACCTGCCCGCAACTCGACCGGGTCGGTGCCGATCACCGCAGCCCGGTGCTCCAGCACCGACCGCGTCGTGGCCGACGAGAACCCGACGTCGACGGGCGACACATCGTCGGTCACGAAGGCCAGTAGACGCTCCGCCTGGGCCCGCAGCGCCACTTCATTCTTTGCTGACAGCACCCACGGGACGGGCACCGGGCGGTGTTCCCTGGCCGGGTCGGCCACGGCAGCGGCGGGCGCCTCCTCGATGATCGTGTGCGCGTTGGTGCCGCCGATGCCGAAGGACGACACCGCGGCCCTGCGGGGCCTGGCGGTCCCGGACCATCGCACCGGCTCGGTCAGCAGCCGCACGGCGCCCGCCGACCAGTCGACGTGCGCGGTCGGCTCGTCCACATGAAGCGTCTGCGGCAGGACGCCGTGCTGCATCGCCAACACCATCTTGATCACACCGGCGACACCCGCGGCGGCCTGCGTGTGACCGATGTTGGACTTGATGGATCCCAGCCACAACGGCCGGTCGTCGGAGTGTTCCTGCCCGTACGTGGCGAGGAGCGCCTGCGCCTCGATCGGGTCGCCCAGCCTCGTGCCCGTGCCGTGCGCCTCGACGGCGTCCACGTCGTCCGGCGTGAGCCCGGCGTTCGCCAGCGCCTGCCGGATCACCCGCTGCTGCGAGGGACCGTTCGGCGCGGTCAGACCGTTGGACGCACCGTCCTGGTTCACCGCACTCCCCCGCACGACGGCCAGTACCTCGTGGCCGTTCCGACGGGCGTCGGACAACCGCTCCACCAACAGCAGACCGACGCCCTCGCCCCAACCCGTACCGTCGGCACCGGCCGCGAACGCCTTGCACCGCCCGTCGGGCGACAGACCGCGCTGTCGGCTGAACTCCACGAACAGGTCCGGCGTGGTCATGACGGTGACGCCCCCGACCAGGGCCATCGTGCACTCGCCGCTCCGCAGGGCCTGCGCGGCGAGATGGAGGGCCACGAGCGAAGACGAGCACGCCGTGTCGACCGTGACCGCCGAACCCTCCAGGCCGAACGTGTAGGAGATGCGTCCGGAGACGACCGAGGCCGCCTTGCCGGTGAGCGCGTACCCCTCGATCTCCTCGGGCGCATTGCGCAGTCCGTTGGCGTAGTCCTGGCCGTTGGTGCCGATGAAGACACCGGTGCGGCTGGCGCGGACGGAGGCGGGGGCGATACCGGCGCGCTCGAAGGCCTCCCACGCGGTCTCCAGCAGCAGTCGCTGCTGCGGGTCCATGGCCAGCGCCTCGCGCGGCGAGATCCCGAAGAGACCGGCGTCGAAGCGGTCGGCGCCCTGGATGAAGCCGCCCTCGCGCGCGTACGTCTTGCCGGGTCGGTCGGGGTCGGGGTCGTAGAGCGCGTCGATGTCCCAGCCGCGGTCGGTGGGGAAGCCGGACATCGCGTCCTGGCCGGAGCTCAGCAGCTCCCACAGGTCCTCCGGCGACTGGACGCCACCGGGGAAGCGGCAGCTCATGCTGACGATCGCGAGGGGCTCGTCGGCCGCGGCGGCGGCCGTCGCCTGCGCGGCGTCCGCCGCCGGCCCGTGCCGGCCGAGGAGTTCCACGCCCAGGTGACGCGCGAGGGCGGTGGGGGTCGGGTGGTCGAAGACCAAGGTGGTGGGCAGCTTGAGGCCGGTGGCCGTGTTGAGCCTGTGGCGCAGTTCGACGGCGGTGAGCGAGTCGAAGCCGGTCTCGCGGAACGTCCGGTCGGCTTCGAAGGCGCCCTTGCCCGTGTGGCCGAGCACCATGGCGGCCTGCTCGCGGACCAGGTCCAGCAGGATGCGGCTCTGCTCCCCCGGCGTGGCGCCGAGGAGGCGCTGGACCAGCGCGGACGCGGGCACTTCGGCCTTCTGCGCGGACTGGGCGCGTACTTCGAGGGCCTTGCGGGCCTCGGGTACACCGTGCAGCAGCGGGCAGGGGCGCGTGCCGGCGAAGGCCGGGACGAAGCGGTCCCAGTCCACGTCCGCGACGGTCACGGAGGTTTCGCCGTGGGTCAGCGCACCGTGCAGCACGGAGATCGCGGGAAGGGCCGCGATCGCCCGTACGCCGCGCCGCCGCAGATGGTCACCGGCGGCGCCGTCGGCCATGCCTCCGTCCGCCCAGGATCCCCAGGCAACGGCCAGCGCGGGCAGGCCCTGCGCCCGGCGCTGCTCGGCGAGGGCGTCGAGGAAGGCGTTCGCGGCACCGTAGGCGCCCTGGCCGCCGTTGCCCCAGACACCGGTCATCGAGGAGAAGAGCACGAAGGCGTCGAGGTCCTGGCGGTCCCGGGTGAGCTCGTGCAGGTTGAGCGCTGCGTCCACCTTGGGGCGCAGCACGTGGTCGAGGCGCTCGGGCGTGAGCGATTCGACCAGACCGTCGTCGAGTACGCCTGCGGTGTGCACCACGGCGTTCACGGTGTGCCGGCCGAACAACTCGGCGAGCGCGTCGCGGTCGGCCGCATCGCACGCGACGACGGTGACCTGGGCGCCCAACTCCTCCAGCTCCGACTTGAGTTCGGTGGCGCCCGGGGCGTCGGGGCCCCGACGGCTGGCGAGCACCAGGTGTTCGGCACCGGCACCGGCGAGCCAGCGGGCCACGTGTCCGCCCAGCGCACCCGTACCACCGGTCACGAGCACGGTGCCGCGCGGCGACCAGGGTGCGTCCGCGGGTTCCGTGCTGTGCGGCGCGCGCACGAGGCGGCGGCCGGACACTCCGGAGGCGCGTACGGCGAGCTGGTCCTCGTCGGACTGGGCCAGCACGCCGACCAGTCGCTCCAGCGCGCGGGAGTCGAGCTCGGCAGGCAGGTCGACGAGCCCGCCCCAGCGCTGCGGCTGTTCCAGGGCGACGATCCTGCCCAGGCCCCAGAGCTGGGCGGAGACGGGGTCGGTCAGCAGGTCCGTCGTGCCGGTCGACACCGCGCCGCTGGTCAGACACCACAGCGGGGCCTCGATCCCGGCGTCGCCAAGGGCCTGGAGCGACAAAACGAGCCGCTGGAGGGCATCAGCCCCCGCTTCTCCCTGTGCTGCGGCGAACAGGATGCCGTCGGCCTGCTCGTGCCCGGCGTCGGCGAAGGCCCGAGCGAGCGCGTCGCGGTCGGTGTCCTCGCCCACGGCGAACGGTACGAGCGCGACGCCGAGTTCCGTGAGCCCGGCGCGGATCGCCTCGGTCCACGCGGTCTCCTCGGAGACCGCGTAGAGCCAGGTCCCCGACGGAGCGGCCCCGACCATGTCACCGAGCGACTGCCAGGTGATCCGGTAGCGCCAGCCGTCGGTGGTGGACTGCTCGCGCCGCTGCCGGCGCCAGGCGGCCAGCTTGGGTGCGACCACGCCCAGTTCGGCGGGCTCCAGTCCCAGGAGCGCACCGAGAGATGCCCGGTCCTCGCTCTCGACGGAGTCCCAGAACTCGGCGTCCATCGCCTCCGGGGCGTCGGCGGTCGCCTGAGGCGCCTCGAGCCAGTAGCGCTCGCGCTGGAAGGCGTAGGTGGGCAGGGGAACGCGGTGAGCGCCGGGGAAGAGGGCCTGCCAGTCCAAGGAGGCGCCGTGCACGTGCAGTTCGGCGAGCGCGGTCACGACGGCCTGCCGCTCGGGACGGTCGGCCCGGAGTACGGGAACGGTGACGATGTCGTCCGCACAGCCCTGCGCCATGCCGCTCAGCACACCGCCCGGACCGATCTCCACGAACGTGCTCACACCCAGATC
>NZ_JBHWVI010000396.1:0-3868 GCF_042737005.1 Streptomyces sp. NPDC060027 | reverse complement strand
GGTCTGGGCCGACAGCCGGCGGTAGTGCCGGGCTCCGCGCGGGTCGACCGTGCCGTTGCGGCGGATCTCCCGGCTGATCGTGGAGGGGCGGCGGCCCAGCTCGGCGGCGATCTGCCGGATCGTGGTCTTCTCCCGCAGCCGGTCGGCGATATGGATCCGGTCGGCTTCACGGAGGTAGCGGGAAGGACCCGAAGGCGCCACCGCAGGGATTGGTGGCGCCCCGACCGTCCTGCCGGACGGGGCACGGCCGTTACGCCACCGCTTTCCCGTCCGGTAGTTGATCCCGACCATCAGGCACGCTTCCACACTGCTCATGCCCTGTTGCACGAGCTGAAGGTAAATGCGCCGTTCCTCGGTCAACCTACGGCGTCCCTGGTTGACCGACCGGTTCCGAATCTCGAAGTCCATCGCACTCCCCAACTGGGGTGTTGCGACGACTCCTAGAACTCAAGTAACTCGGTCAGGGGCCGTTCTGGTGAGCGTTGTCCGTCAGCGACCGTGGCTCCCCGCTGTTTCCCGACCGAACGGGCACGGTAGGGGCACGATCGAGCAGCCGCTAGCTGCTGGCAGCGTTCCGAGCCTGCTTCCTTGATCGGCGGTACCGGCGCCACCTGGGCCCAAAGGAAGGTACGGCGCCCTCCGCGCGGCCCATCTGGCACGTGAGTGGCACGGCGGTCCCGAACGGTCCGAAACGACAGAGGCCCAGATCACCGGAATCACACCGGCTGACCTGGGCCTTGTTCGTGTCCTGAGACTGGTGGGCGCGGACGGTTTCGAACCGCCGACATCCGCCTTGTAAGGGCGGCGCTCTACCACTGAGCTACGCGCCCAGGACGAGTCGACAGCCTACATTGCCCGGGGGGATGCCCCGCAAACCCGTATCCGGCGAGTGGCGTGGCCCCGACCAGGACCGGGACGGGACGGGCCGGGACGGACGGAGCGAGTGGGACGACGCGCCGGGCCCCGGACAGGACGGTCGCCGTGCAGCAGGCAGCAGGCAGCAGGCAGCAGGCAGCAGGCAGCAGGCAGCAGGCAGCAGATGCTGTCGCCCGCCTCGGGTGGGCGACAGCGGAGTGCTGTCGGGCGGATCCGCCCGGGAAGGCTCGTCAGCGTCCCCGGCCCGGCTGTCCCCGGCAGGGCTGTCCTCCGGCACGGCTGCCCCCCGGCGGGGCTGTCCCCCGGCACGACTGTCCTCCGGCAAGGCTGCCCCCGGCCCGGCTGTCCCCCGGCGGGACGGCCCGGGGTCATCGGCCCGGGGGTTATCCCCACCCCGTATTCGGGAGCGGCCCGGATCCCGCCGGGCTTCCTCGGTGCCTAACGTCGAAGAGGCTTCGCGGACCGGTTCCGGTCGACGTGCCGAAGCGACTCGCAGACCGTCCCAGGGGGAGATCATCATGGCCCGCACACCCACCCGCAGCGGTACCCGGACCCGCACCCGCAGTGCCTCACGCACCCGTGCCGCCGCCGTCGGCGGTGCGGTGATCGCGATCGTCCTCGGCGGCACCGCGTGCGGCGCGTCCGCCGGGGACGACAAGGAGCCCGAGCAGCGGTCCTTCGCGCTGGAGGGCCGGACCCTGACCGTCGACTCGGACGACTCCGCGCTCGATCTGGTGGTGTCGGACTCCGCGAAGGCCGGTGAGGTCCAGGTCACCCGGTGGTTCCAGGGGCATGTCAGCATCGGCGGGGACCCGAAGGTCACCTGGGCGATGAAGGACGACGACCGGCTGGTGCTGCGGATGAAGTGCTCGGGCGTCATCGCCGACTGCTCGGCCCGGCACCGGATCGTCGTGCCCCGCGGGACGGCCGTCAAGGTGGAGGACGGGGACGGCGGGGTGACCGCCCGGGGCTTCGAGGAGGCGCTGAGCATCCGAACGGCGGACGGTTCGGTGCGGGTCAGCGACTCCTCCGGACCGCTCGATCTGCGCAGCGGCGACGGCTCGATCCGGGCGGTCGGCGTGGACGCGCGGAGCGTGCGCGCCCGTACCGAGGACGGCTCGGTACGGCTCGAACTCGGTACCGTGCCGGACCTGGTGGACTCCCGCACCCAGGACGGCTCCGTCTCGATCGTGCTGCCCCGGGCCACCTACCGGGTGACGACCGGGAGCGGTGACGGTTCGGTCGACGTGGACGTGCCCCGCGACGACACGAGCGCCCACCAGGTCTCCGCGCACACGGGCGACGGAAAGATCACAGTACGAACCGCGAACTGACCGGCCCGTGTGTTCGTCCTTAACCGGTGGGAGAATGACAGCCGGGCAAGGCGGATGACAGCACGGGAGAGGGATGTGACGGCGACACCTTCGCAGCCGTACTCGCCGTTCGCGCGACGCGCGCGGCCGGCACACCCTCTTCCCGCTCGGCGGAACGTCCCGCCGGGGCGGCGGCCGGTGAGCCGTCCTCGTTCGTACGTCGTCCGTGACGTGCTCACTCTCGTCGCGCTGCCCCTGCTCGCCGCCCTCGCGCTGCCCGCGGCCTTCGCGGGAGGCGGCACCCGGCGCTGGTTCGGCGGGCGGGCCGAGGGCCAGCGCGCCGAGGCACAGGCCGCCAAGGACGCCGCGGCGGCGGCGTTCTACGAACTCGACACCGCCCAGCGCGACCTGCGCATCTCGATCGAGACCATCACGGCCGTGGACGACTCGCCGGCCGCCCGGCGCGCGGTCTCCGATTTCGAGGCGCTGGGGCGGCGGATCGACGAGGCCAGCCAGAAGTACATCACCGCCGTCGACGCCCACGATCTGGACCGGGACGAGCTGGAGGCGTCGGTCGCGGCACAGGCCCGGGGCGAACTCACGGCCGCGAAGGACGAACTGGGCCGTGTGAAGGCCGAGCTGGACCGGTTCGAGCAGGGTCTCGGCCCACTGCTCGGCAAGGCCGAGACACAGCTCGCCCGCCTGGCCCCGGCCGTCGAGCGCGCCCGGCAGGCCCTGCTCGCCGCCTCGAACGCCCTCGATTCCGTACGGCAGTCGGGGCTCGGGGCCGACGACCTCGCCGCCCGGCTCGCCGCCCTCGGGCCCGAGCTGACCAAGCTCAACCAGGGCGCCGGACAGCACGGCGTGCCGGAGACGCTGGAGCGCGCCGAGCGGGTTTCACGGGAGGCCGAGGCGGTGCGCGCGGAGGCGGCGCGGCTGCCGGAGCGGGCCGCCGAGATCGACCACCGGCTCGTTTCCCTGCGGACCCGCGCACAGGCGCTGACGACCCGGGCGGGGCAGGTGGAGCCGGTGCTGAGCGAGTTGCGGCGGCGGTTCTCCGCGGCGTGCTGGCAGGACCTCCAGCATGTGCCGGACCAGGCCGAGGAGAACGTACGGCAGGCCGAGCTGAGGCTGAAGGAGGCACGGGCCGCGCGTGAGGCGCAGCGCTGGCCGGACGCGACCTCGCTGCTGGCGACGGTGCGCGCGCTGCTGAACAACACCGACGAGGCCGTGTCGGCGGCCGGAGACCGGCTGCGGCGGCTGAACGCCGTGCAGAAGGACCCCCAGCAGGAGATCGACCGCACCCGGTTCGCGATCCGGGACGCGCAGCGGCTGGCCATGGCGGGCCGCAGCACCCCCGATCCCCGGCAGGCCCGCCCGCTCGACGACTCCGTGGCCCGGCTCGACAGGGCGGTCGCCACGCTGGAGGGCCGGCATCCCGACTACTGGCACTTCCTGACCGAGACGGAGGCGGTGCGGCAGACGGTGGCACGGGTGGTCGCGCAGATCCGCGAGGAGCGCGGCGGCGCCTGAGGGTGATCAGGGGAGCTCGCGGGAGTGCCCGCGGGAGCCCCTGGGGAAGCACCAGGGCCCGGGCCCGTCCGAGCGCCCATCACCGGCAGCCCCGGCGGCAGCCCCGGCGGCAGCCCCGGCGGCAGCCCCGGCGGCAGCCCCGGCGG
>NZ_JBHWVI010000395.1:0-3908 GCF_042737005.1 Streptomyces sp. NPDC060027 | reverse complement strand
GTCCCGGGGGACCCCCGGGGTGGGGGTCACACACTTCTTCGCCCGTTATCCATGATCTGGATCCGGGCCTTCGACTTCAGTAGCGGGGACAGGATTTGAACCTGCGACCTCTGGGTTATGAGCCCAGCGAGCTACCGAGCTGCTCCACCCCGCGCCGTTGTGTTGCAACCGTACCACGGCGCGGGGTGGCTCCTGATCAGCCGCTTCCTGGGCTCTTCTCGCTGCTCGGACTGCTGCTGGGGCTGCTGCTCGGACCACCGCTCTTGTCGGCGGTCTTGTCCGCCGCCTTGTCGCCGCTCGCGCCGGCACCGGCCTTGGCCTGTGCGTCCTCGGCCCGCTGCAGCGCGTCCTCAAGGTCCTTCTGCGCCTCGCCGTACGCCTTCCAGTCGCCCTTCTTGAGGGCTTCCTGCCCTTGATCGAAGGCCTTCTGGGCGTCGTCGAGCGCGTCCTGGACCGTCGGATTGTTGGACGTGGGCGGATTCTTGGTGCCCTCGTCGGGTGGCGGCGTGGTCGAACTCTCCGCCCCGAAGACCACGTTGAGCGCCTTGTCCAACGTGTCCTCGAACGCGGTGCTGCCTCCGTAGGTCACCAACACCTTGCGCAGCAGTGGGTACTTGAGATCGCCACCGCGGACGTAGACCGGTTCCACATAGAGCAGTCCGTCGTCGAGCGGCACGGTCAGCAGGTTGCCGTACTCGACCTCGGAGTCGCCGCCTCTGAGGAGCCTGATGGACTCGGCGATGGATGGCTCGGAGTTGAACTGGCTCTGCACCCGTTTCGGTCCGTCGACCGTTCTGCCGGTCGGCAGTTTCAGAATGTTGATCTTGCCGTAACCGGGTGTCCCCGCCTCGGCGTTGACCGACATGAAGGCGCTCAGGTTGTCCCGACCGTTCGGCGTCATCGTCGTCGTCAGCGAGAACGCCTGCGACGTCTTCCCCGGCAGCTTCATGCTCAGGTAGTACGGCGGCACCGCGCTGCCCGACTTGTTGGTCGGGTCGTCCGGGACCTGCCACACCTCGCTGCCGCTCAGGAACGTCTGGGCGTCCTTCACGTGGTAGCGGGTGAGCAGTTCACGCTGGACCTTGAACAGGTCCTGCGGGTACCGCAGATGAGCCATCAGCGCCGGCGAGATCGAGTTCTTCGACTTCACCGTGTTCGGGAACGCCTTCATCCAGGTCTTCAGGACCGGGTCCTTGGTGTCCCACTGGTAGAGCTTGACGTCGCCGGTGTACGCGTCGACGGTCGCCTTCACCGAGTTGCGGATGTAGTTGACCTGGTTCTGCTGGGCCACCACCGCACGCTGGTTGTTGGCCGCCGTCAGCGAGTCCGCCGTGGTGTCGCCGAGCGTGGTGCGCGATGCGTACGGATAGCCGTTGGTGGTGGTGTACGCGTCGACGATCCACTGGATCTTTCCGTCGACGACCGCCGGATAGGCGTCACCGTCGATGGTCAGCCAGGGGGCCACCGCCTCGACCCGCTCCTTGGGCGTGCGGTTGTAGAGAATCCGCGAACCCTCGCCGATCGCGCCCGAGTACAGGATCTGCGGCTCGCCGAAGGCCACCGCGTACGCGGCGCGGTTGACCGGACTGGAGAGGCTGATGCCGCTCTTGCCCTTGTAGCTGGTGGTCTTCTCACCGCTGTCGTCGGAGTAGTCGATCTCCTTCTGGGGACCGCCGACGATCGAGTACTGGGTGGTCTTCTCGCCGTAGTAGATCTGCTGCTGGTACGAGCCCAGGTCGCCCTTGGACGGCAGGTCGTACTCGGTGAAGACCGGCCGGCCCTCGTCGTCGGCCGTGGTGCCCTTGGCCGCCACGGCGCCGTATCCGTGCGTGTACCGGAAGTGGTCGTTGATCCAGTTGTTCTTCGGGATGCCCGCGAGGTTCAGCTCCCGCAGACCGATGACGGTGTCCTGGTCCTTGCCGTCCTTGGTGTACCGGTCGACGTCCAGGTTCGACGGGAAGCCGTAGTAGTTCCGCACCTGCTGGAGCTGCTGGAAGGTCGGCGACACGATGTTCGGGTCCATCAGCCGGATGCTGGCGGCGGTGTCGGCGTCGTCGCGGAGCTTGGCCTTGTCCTTGGTGTCGCTCAGCCCCGGGTAGTTCTGCACGTCCGTGCCGTCGATCCCGTACGCCTCGCGGGTCGCCTTGAGGTTCTTCTCGACGTACGGCGATTCCTTGGCCTGCTCGTTCGGCTGGACCTGGAACTTCTGGACGATCGCCGGGTACAGACCGCCGATGAGGATCGCCGAGAGCACCATCAGGCCGAAGCCGATGACGGGCAGCTGCCAGGTGCGCCGCCACAGCGTGGCGAAGAAGAGCAGCGCGCAGATGACGGCGATGCAGAACAGGATCGTCTTGGCGGGCAGATAGGCGTTCGCGTCGACGTACCTCAGGCCCGTCCAGTTCCCGGTCGCCTTGAAGTCACTGGACTTCACCGCGAGCCCGTACCGGTCGAGCCAGTAGGCGACCGCCTTCAGGGCGACGAAGATGCCGAGAAGCACCGAGAGGTGCCCGGTGGCCGCGGCCGTGGCACGCGCTCCCGGGCTGGTGATCCGCAGACCGCCGTACAGATAGTGCGTGAGCGCGGCCGCGATCAGCGAGAGCACGGCGGCGGCGAAGCCGAAACCGAGCAGGAAGCGGTACCAGGGCAGGTCGAAGGCGTAGAACGAGACGTCGAGGTGGAACTGGGGGTCCTTCTGGTGGAAGGGCACTCCGTTCACCCACATCAGCCACGTGCGCCACTGGCCCGAGGCGGACGCGCCGGCGATCAGCCCCACCAGGGACGTGATCGCGAGCAGCAGCCACCTCTTGTAGGGCGCGATGCCCATGCGGTACCGGTCGAGGCTCTGCTGCTCCATCGACATGGCGCTCAGCGGCGGGCGCAGCCGGTGCGCCAGCCAGATGTTGAAGCCCACCGCGGCCGCCATCAGCAGACCGAAGACGAAGAAGAGCCCTATCTTGGTCCACAGGGTGGTGGTGAAGACCGACGAGTAGTGAACCGATCGGTACCAGAGCCAGTCCGTCCAGAACCCCGCGAACATGACGAACGTCATGGCCAGCACGGCCAGCACGCCCAGTGTCATGAGCAGGGTCCGGACACGCCGGGACGGTCGGCCCACTCTGATCCGTGGCCCCGTCGGGCCTCCGCCGCGGTCCGGCATCTGGAAAGCCAAGGTGCGCACCTCGAAGTCGCTGTTGATCCGTCAGGCCCCCGTGTCGGTGGCCGTCCGTAAGGCTCCGTGATCGAGGAGCCTCATCTATGCAACTTACTCACGCTTTACTCGGTTCCCGGTTCCGGGTACGAACGAGGCAGGATTGTGACCATGTCCAACACTCCCATGGCGGCGAACCCGCTCACTCGGGCCGTACTCGAGATCGATGAGTACGCCTCCGGCCTCGGCTGGGACCAGCCCGCTCGCCTCTTCGCCCTCGTAGACACCGCACGGCTGCGGGTCCAGGAACCCGGCCTCGCCGCCCAGCTCGGTCTGGAGGACGAGCAGGCGACCATCGGTCTCACTCCCATCGAGCAGGACGAGATCCCTGCCGGAAAGCCGCTGGACGAGTTCCTCGGCACGATCGCCTGGCCCGACGCCGTGGTCGGCTGCGCGCTCACGGTGGAGCGGCTGATGCTGCCGCCGTCCGCGGAGGCCTCGGTCCCGGAGGGTCTCAGCGGCAAGAAGCTCACGCAGTGGGTCGCCGCGCACCCGGACCGTCAGGAGGTACGGATGACGGTCGGCGTCCTGCGTGACGGCACCCGCGACTCGGCGCTGCGGCTGCGCGAGAAGGACGCGCCGACGGAGGTGCTGACGGGAGGCGGCCTGGTGCCGGGCCTCGCGGAGGCGCTGTCGGCGACGTTCGCGGACTGAGACGGTCGCGGACCGATCCGCGGAGCGACGACGTGAGAGCGGG
>NZ_JBHWVI010000394.1:0-3937 GCF_042737005.1 Streptomyces sp. NPDC060027 | reverse complement strand
CCCTCGCCGCGAATGGTGGTTTACAGCGCTCTGTTGGGAATGGTTGTGGTACGCTATGGGCCCGGTTAAACGGTCCCCGGCCCCTTCGCGCACCCCTCCGCGCTCGCTCCCGTCCGCCGCACGCCCGGCCGCGCCTCCCCGCATCACGTCCACAGACGGAGCACAGGACAGACACGGAGGAGGATTGCGTTCCGCACGTCAGGGGTAGGAGCGGCTACGACCGATTTGCCCCGGCTGTGCGGGAGGGACCCCCACCATGTTCTTGGAAGCGCTCGGCTCAGCGCTGCTCGGTCTCGCGCTGGCGTGGGCGGCGGCCTACCGCCTGCCCCACCGGTTGCCCGCCCGCAGCCTGGTCCTGTCGACCGGCGTGGCAGGAGCCCTGTTCGGCGCCTTCCTGACGCACACGGCCCTGGGCTCCGGCCACTGGCTGGTCATCCTGATCGGCGCGGCGGCCGTCGCCGCGGCGCTGCTGTCGCTGCTGCTCCGGCCGGAGGAACGTTTTCGACGCCGCTCGGCGACGGCGTAGCCCGTTCCGCAGGCCCCGCTCCCGCGACCGCGAACCGCGCGGCTAGGACGTAAGGACGTCTCCCGGACGGACCCCGCCCGAGGGCCCCCTCCCCGGGCAGTCCCTGGGCCGTGGGCCAGATCCTGGGCGCCGTGGGGCACCCAGGGCAGGGCCTGACCGCGAGGCGGGTCTAGGCCGCGAGGCGGGTCTAGGCCGCGAGGCGGGTCTAGGCCGCGAGGCGGGTCTAGGCCGCGAGGCCGAGTGCGGCCATCCGCTTGGTGTGCGCCTCGGTGATCCGGGAGAACATCCGGCCGACCTCCGCGAGATCGAAGCCGTCCGCGACGCCGCCCACGAGCATCGTCGACAGGGCGTCACGGTCGGCGACCACGCGCTGCGACTGGGACAGGGCCTCGCCCATCAGCCGTCGCGCCCACAGCGCGAGCCGGCCCCCCACCCGCGGGTCGGCGTCGATCGCCGCGCGCACCTTCTCGATGGCGAAGCCGGCGTGACCGGTGTCGTCGAGGACGCCGAGGACGAGCCCGCGGGTGTCCGAGTCGAGGCGGGCCGCGACCTCACGGTAGAAGTCACTGGCGATCGAGTCGCCGACGTACGCCTTGACGAGCCCTTCGAGCCAGTCCGAGGGAGCCGTCTGCCTGTGGAAGCCGTCGAGCGCGGCGACGAACGGTTCCATGGCCTGCGTCGGCTCCGCGCCGACCGCGGCGAGCCGGTCCCGCAGCTGCTCGAAGTGGTGGAACTCGGCCGACGCCATCTTCGCCAGTTCCGCCTTGTCGCTGAGCGTGGGCGCCAGCTTGGCGTCCTCCGCGAGCCGCTCGAACGCCGCGAGCTCGCCGTACGCGAGCGCTCCGAGCAGGTCCACGACCGCGGCCCGGTACTGCGGGTCGGCCGAGGCAGTGTCCCAGTCCTGCGCGGCTACTCCGGTGGCCGCGGGAGCGGTGTCGGCGGGGGCCTCGGCGGGCTTCTCAGCGGCGTTGTCAGGCGTCGTCATGAAGCGCACAATAGCCCGCTCACAGCACGAGGGAAGTCCCTGGTCAACCAGTGTGACGACGACTACGTGACCAAATCGGCCATCGCATGTGCGTGATTCCGGGGTATGGTGGTAATGCGCCCGGCGAGTAAATTCGACGGGCCGCACGAATGAGGATGCCCGGTCGGTGGCCCGATCGGCTCCGACCCGACAGCCCTCCTCGTCGGTACGGCACATTGCGTACGGCATCCGGAGGGAACCCTCAGCGGCACGAGAGCTCGAGCGTCGGCAGTGGTCCCATGCCACTCGGCCCGCCCGTCAAGAGCGGCCGACGTCCCCGGCACGGTCCCGACACGACCCCCGCGCTCGCCTCGCACCGCGTACACAGAAGAGGCAGCACCCTGACTACGACTTTCCGAGACCTCGGAATCCTTCCTGAGACCGCCGAAGCCCTTGAGGCCGTCGGCATCATCAACCCCTTCCCCATCCAGGAGATGACGCTCCCCGTCGCCCTATCGGGCAGCGACGTCATCGGCCAGGCCAAGACCGGCACCGGCAAGACGCTGGGCTTCGGCCTCCCGCTTCTGGAGCGCGTCACCGTCCCCGCGGACGTCGAGGCGGGCCGGGCCAAGCCCGAGCAGCTCACCGACGCCCCGCAGGCCCTCGTCGTCGTCCCGACGCGCGAGCTGTGCACCCAGGTGACCAACGACCTGCTGACCGCGGGCAAGGTCCGCAACGTGCGCGTTCTCGCCATCTACGGCGGCCGGGCGTACGAGCCCCAGGTGGAGGCCCTGAAGAAGGGCGTCGACGTCATCGTCGGCACCCCGGGCCGACTGCTGGACCTCGCGGGCCAGAAGAAGCTCAACCTCAAGCACATCAAGGCGCTCGTCCTCGACGAGGCCGACGAGATGCTCGACCTGGGCTTCCTGCCCGACGTCGAGAAGATCATGAACATGCTGCCGGCCCGCCGTCAGACGATGCTGTTCTCGGCGACCATGCCGGGCGCGGTCATCGGTCTCGCGCGCCGCTACATGTCGCAGCCCACGCACATCCGCGCCTCCGAGCCGGACGACTCGGGCGCGACGGTCCGCAACACCGCGCAGTTCGTCTACCGCGCGCACAACATGGACAAGCCCGAGCTGGTCGCCCGCATACTGCAGGCCGACGGCCGCGGCCTGGCCATGGTCTTCTGCCGCACCAAGCGCACGGCGGCCGACCTCGCCGACCAGCTCCAGCAGCGCGGCTTCGCCTCCGGCGCGGTCCACGGCGACCTCGGCCAGGGCGCCCGCGAGCAGGCGCTGCGCGCCTTCCGCAACGGCAAGGTCGACGTCCTCGTCTGCACCGACGTCGCGGCCCGCGGTATCGACGTCGAGGGTGTCACCCACGTCATCAACTACCAGTCCCCCGAGGACGAGAAGACGTACCTGCACCGCATCGGCCGCACCGGCCGCGCGGGTGCCAAGGGCATCGCGATCACCCTGGTCGACTGGGACGACATCCCGCGCTGGCAGCTGATCAACAAGGCGCTGGACCTCGGCTTCGGCAACCCGCCGGAGACGTACTCCACGTCCCCGCACCTCTTCGAGGAGCTGAAGATCCCGGTAGGCACCAAGGGTGTCCTGCCGCGATCCGAGCGCACCCGCGCCGGCCTCTCGGCCGAAGAGGTCGAGGACCTCGGCGAGACCGGTGGCCGTGGCGGTCCGCGTGGCCGCGGTGGCCGTTCGGCGGCGCCGTCGGCCCCCGAGCGCGAGCGTGAGCGCTCGCCGCGCCCGCCCCGCCAGCGCCGTCGTACGCGCAACGGTGCGTCGCTGGACGAGACGTCCACGTCCCCGTCCACGTCGCCCGAGGCCGCCACGGACGCTCCCGCGTCCGTCGAGGCCACCGAGCCCCGCACGCCTCGCCGCCGTCGGCGTACGCGCGGTGGAACGGGCTCCGAGCCGGTGGCGGCCGCTGCCGTGGCCACCCCGGTGGCCGAGGCCGCCGAGGTCGCCGTCGCGACGGCCGAGGGCGTCGCCGACGAGCCGGCCCAGCCGCGCCGTCGGCGGAACCGCAGGACCGCCGACACCGTCGTCGAGACGGCGGAGGCGGCGGTGACCGCTGCCGAGGCCGTGGTCGAGAACGTCGCCACCGAGATCGCCACCGAGATCGCCGCCGAGGCTCCGGCCAAGCCGGCCCGCCGTCGGACCCGCAAGGCCGCCGAGACGGCGCCCGCGGCGGAGACCGTCGCCGAGGCCGCCGAGGTCACCGAGGCTCCGGCCAAGCCCGTGCGGCGCCGGACCCGTAAGGCCGCGGAGGCCGTGGTCGACACGGTCGAGGCCGCCGCCACCGAGGTCGCCGAGGCGGTCGCCGAGGCCAAGCCGCGGCGTACGCGGGCCAAGGCCGCGAGCACCGTCACGGACACGGCCGAGGCCGCCGAGGCGACCGAGGCCAAGCCCGTCCGCCGCCGG
>NZ_JBHWVI010000393.1:0-3970 GCF_042737005.1 Streptomyces sp. NPDC060027 | reverse complement strand
GATCCACGGTGACGTCCCCACAGCGGATAGAACGCTCAACTTCCGCCCCGGACACGGCAGCCAGGAGCGATCCACCTCATTGTGTTAGCCGTTGTTAACGCCCTCTAAGAACGTTACCGTTCAGGCAGACCATCTCCACACCATCACAGAGTGCGAATGCTCGAACCGCCAAAGGCTCTGCACACGCCAACTCGGTCTTCGCTCGCAACTGCTTCGTCACCGGAACACGGTCGCACAGCGGCATCAATGTCTCTGCTCAGTACACCGACAACGACAGGCAGATCGGAGCAGGTGCTCAGCTGAGGCAACCTCGGCAGCACTTCCATTTGGACGCATTATGGGTCGCCCCCGCACGGGGTAGCGCGGCCGCGACCGTGTGACACCGACAAGCGGCTGGGCGGGGCTACAGGTAGTGGCCTGCATTGCTTTTCGCCGAGGACCACAGCCAGACCAGCCGAATCGCGGCCGCAGCATTCACGACTCGTCAGATGGAAAGATGATTCCTGTGAGATCGCGTCTCGAATTGATCTGCAGTTTCGAGTAGGTGTGCTGCAGATGGTTGTCGACAGTTCTTACAGAGAGTACAAGGCGCTCGGCGATCTCTTGATTGGTCAGTCCGCGGGCAGCCAACCCTGCGACCTCCCGCTCACGCGCGGTGAGCGGGAAGGAACTTGCAACGTGGAGGCCAGGAGTCTTCGCCGACCCGCAGATGCCTGTCATCCGATCGACCAGTCCTGTCGCAGCGGATGCCTCCTTCCACTGCTTCATTCGGCTGTACGCCAGGGCAGCCTGAGATGCACCCTCCGCTGCCAACAAATACAACCCCTGCTCCTCGCACTCCCGGGCGGCAGCATGGAGACGTTCCCCTTCAGCCACTGCCATGGCGCCTGCCATGGTCGCCCAGGCATGTACAAGAGGATTACCGCTCCCGTCTGCCAATTCAGCAAGGCGCCGATCGACACTAGCTGCACCATTCAGCCGAGCTGCCTCGATGAGAAGCCACGCCTCGTTGAGATGATATCCAGCATTCGCGGCGCAATCAGCACCTTCCACAAGTTGACGGACGGCTCTCCTCAAATCCCCATCTGCGGCAGTCACCCAAGCTTCGGCAAGAATGACAAGATGGCGACACGCGATGGGCTGGGTGTCAACGTCCTGAATATTCGTTTTCTGGAGGGCCAGACGCGCCTCCGCCGACTTCCCGTATTGCCCGGCAACAACGGCCAATCCGGCCTGAGCAAACACCAGCGGGCGAGAGTGCCGATGTTCACGGGCCAGTGCAGATCCCTGTGTGAACCAGAACTCAGCCTCCCTCAGGCTGCCAGTGACCAGGTGGCAGCGTCCGAGGTAGCAGGCTGTCCACACTTGCAGCTCTATGGCTCTAATTTCCGTCGCCTTGTCGAAATTACCTCGCGCGATCGAAATCGCCTCTTCAAGACGCCCACAGTCCCCCAAAATTATGGTCCTGAACAGGTCGGCAGCGCAGCGCTGATAAACTGTCGATATCCGGTTCGCAACGGGCTCATTCGCGAAGTAGAAGCCATGAAGGTCATCCAGTATTTCAATAGCCACCTTAGAGTTTCCGCCCCAAGATAGTGCAAGTGATTTCTGAAGCAGCCCCCAACTACGCATCCGGATGTCTTCGATCTCATCTACCTCGCTCAAGCATCGAAGCGCCGCGTCACAACCATGGGTAAATAGCCGATATATTGCTTCGTTGGCGATGAGAATTCGACGTCCACTTGCACTCGAAACGCGTTCGACGGCTTCACCGGTGACTTCCAACGTAGCCTCGATCCCACCGAAGAACCAATAAAGGTTCGCAGAGCGCTGTTGCGTGGCATAGATGAGCTGTTCGTCTGTTTGAGCCACCTCCTGTGCGTGACACAGCCACTTTTCAGCCTCGGCGGGTCGATTCATGTGATAGCTGGCTTCGCCCAGCATCAGACAGATCTCCCAATCGAGATCGCCCTCCGGTACGCCCTCAAGCATGTAGGCCACCATCGAGTAGTCATGAGCATGCCGGGCTAGTCGGACAGCCTGCAGCAAGGTAGCCTTTTCTACAGTGTCGCCGGCTGCGAGCTGCCACATCGCTATCCGCAAAGAATCCTCTCGACGCCTATGGCGGAAGGATGAAATTCGAGCAATTTGCTCGCGGTAGATCACCCTTTTCCTTACATGTGACATTCGTTCAATGATTGTTTCGCTGTAGAGCGGATGCGCCAGGACGCAATAGGTCCTGCGCCCTTCCGTGGTCACGCGGATGATCTCATGATGCTCAAGGCCATCGATGGCGTCAGCACCTGCGAGTGACTCGAGGACATCCATGGACAGCGGCTCGCAGAGCGCCAGGGTCTCCAGAATTCTGTCATCGCCCTGAAACCGTCCGAGCCTCTGACGGATCATCTGAGCCAGTCGCACCGTATGGGTCAAGGGGCCATCGAGTTGCCACATCTGGTTCTTCATCACCAAAATACCGCTAACCAACGCACTGGAAACCAGTTCACGCAAGAACAGGGCATTTCCACCGGATACCCGAATCAATTCCTGAGCAGCCGTGTATTCAACGGGCCCGCCCAAGGCGTGGAAAAGCACGGCGCGGACTTGTTCGGGACTGAACTCCGGCAGGTTGACATGGCGGGTCGCCGACCCCAAATCCAAGGCCTCAACAGCATGAGCACTCGAAGCTGCAGTGCGAACGGTTCCGATCAGACGTATGACATTCGACGTGAGCAGCTGGTGGAGCAGCATGGCAGAGGTGTTGTCCAACAGATGAAGGTCATCGACCAGGATGACGACGCACCGCCGTGACCGAGTCGAGCCGCTCGCGGCCTGCAGGCTCGCCGCCACGCCCCGGAACACCGCAACAGGATTGCCGGGATCGACGTCTGGGGGTAGCAAATGAGCAAGCGCACCGAGAGGTATTGCTGCAGCCGCAGCCGACGCTGCCGCGCGAAGAACCGGGTGGCCGCTGCGGCCTGCAACTTCAAGGAATTCCTGGGCAAGTCGCGTCTTGCCCACTCCTTCATCGCCGAATACAAGGAAGACCTTCGTTGCAGGATCTGCCAAGTCCGCCACAAAATCTCGCAGTTCAGCTTCGCGAGCAACCAAAGGCCAGGGTTTGTGGTTCATGAAAATCCAAGCCGAATCTGATGAGCTATGAGTGGACACAGCACCGTCGCACTTTTGGATGCTGCTGGTGCAGACCGGACCAGCAGTGACTCAGACTGCCAATCGAATCCGGCTAGCCTCGGACAATGACCCGGCAAGTACCGGCTGCGGTGGACCGGAACTCGCACGAGATTCTCCTCCAGCAGTGTCCTTTAATACTTGCGTCAGCGACACTGAGGATCAGCAAGAGCGCGCATCCAGGACGTTTCATGCTCGATGCCAATCAGCATTCTTGCCCGGAACGATCTTTCCTCTTGCACTCGCAAGGCTACGACAGGGAAACAGAAGCCAAAGGACAAGTCGAAAGGCTGAGTTGCTACGTCCGGAACCAAGGACAGCCACCCGGCTGCCGCCAAGCGAGCCGAACCAGACCAACGTTCGCTCAGCATGTGGACCGCAATGGATCACGTCTTCATAAATCCCCCTGTGCCAGTCTCACCACGCTCCTCGACGGTCGGATGCACGGTGCTGGAACCAAATGATCACCCAGGGGAAGCCGTATGTGGATGGGTAATCGATACTCAAACACTTCAAGCCAGGCGGCCAGAACATGCTGCCGGTGTCGTAAACCTAGCCATTTCCGTCTACTGTAAGGCAGTTGACGACTGATCAATTGAAGGTGGAACCATCCACTTGGTCGCGGCGCGCGCCGGCTCGTGGTGTTCGGCGTATGGAGGGGCACACTTGTGTTCTGACTCCCTCTTACAACGGCTAACACAATGAGGTGGATCGCTCCTGGCTGCCGTGTCCGGGGCGGAAGTTGAGCGTTCTATCCGCTGTGGGGACGTCACCGTGGATC
>NZ_JBHWVI010000392.1:0-4013 GCF_042737005.1 Streptomyces sp. NPDC060027 | reverse complement strand
GCCGTCGGCGCACAGCGTGCCGACGTGGGCGTTGCCGGGCCCTGCGTCAGAAGGTCAGGTTCCAGGCGTCGATCTTGCCTGTGTCGGAGGCGGCGTTGTCGTTGACGCGCAATTTCCAGGTGCCGTTGGCGACCTCCGAGGAGGCGTTCACGGTGTAGGTCTGGGCGATGTTGTCGGCGCTGCCGCCGGCGTGGTTGTGCAGCGTGTAGACGGTGCCGTCCGGCGCCACCAGGTCGACCTTCAGGTCACCGATGTAGGTGTGCTTGATGTCCACACCCACCTTGAGGGTGGCCGGGGCGTTGCCGGTCACGCCGGTTATGGCGATCGGGCTCTCCACGGTTGCGTTGTCGTTGACGGCGAAGTCCGCGAGGTTCTCGAAGTACTTGCCGGGCGGCGGGGTGGTCCCGACGGCCTTGA
This sequence comes from Streptomyces sp. NPDC060027, assembly GCF_042737005.1. Taxonomy (NCBI): domain Bacteria; kingdom Bacillati; phylum Actinomycetota; class Actinomycetes; order Kitasatosporales; family Streptomycetaceae; genus Streptomyces; species Streptomyces sp. NPDC060027. The sequence goes on along the minus strand of NZ_JBHWVI010000392.1, from coordinate 3,596 downwards.
GGGCGTCGACCTGTCCTTCGCCGAAGAACGAGTTGCTGGCCGTCGTGCCCGTGCAGCGGCTGTCCGAGGGGCAGGCGATGTCGTTGGCCTGGGCGGCCAGCTTGGCGCGGATCTGCGCCGGGGTGATGCCCGGGTTGGCGCTGGCGATGAGTGCCGCCACGCCGACCACGTGCGGGGTGGCCATCGAGGTGCCGCTCTTGCTGCCGTAGCCGCCGCCGGGGACGGTGGAGTACACGTTGCTGCCCGGCGCCGCGACGTCGATGACGCCCTGCCCGTAGTTGGAGAACGAGGCCTTGGTGACGCCCGTGCCGTTGGCCGCGACCGTGACCACGCCCGGCAGCTCGGTCGGGATGTCGAGGCAGGCGTTGGTGATGGTCCGGGTGACCGGCGTCGAGTCGTTCGGGCTCGCGGAGTCGGTCGTCTTGTGGGCGAGGTCGTAGTTCTCGTTGCCCGCGGCGGCGATCTGGAGGGAGCCCTTGCCCTCGGCGTACTCCTGGGCGCGCTTGACGCCCTCGATGATGGCGGCCTGGTCGATGTTGTCCGGGCAGTTGAACTGCCACGGGTCCGTGTAGTAGCTGTTGTTGGTGACCTTGAAGCCGTGGTCACCGGCCCAGACGAAGCCGCAGATGGTGTTCTCGGCGAAGAAGAAGGAGTTGCCCGGCTCGGCGACCCGGACCGCGGAGATCTTCACCCCGGGGGCCACGCCGACGACGCCCTTGCCGTTCTTGGCCGCGGCGATGGTGCCCGCTACGTGGGTGCCGTGCGTGTCGACGTCCCGCCAGGCGCCGGCACGGGTGTCGGGCTTGCCGTAGGCGCAGGAGACTGAGTCGGCCGCGTTGAAGTTGGGCGCCAGGTCCTGGTGCTGGTCGTCCACACCGGTGTCCAGGATGCCGACTGTGACGGAGGCGGAGCCCGGATTCACGGCCCAGGCCTGGTCGGCCTTGATCTGGCTCATGTCGGCCCGGACCGGTTCTCCGGCCGGGGTCGAGGCCTGGGCCGGATTGGCCGGGAGCGCCGGGTTGTAGGCGTCGGCCGGGACGTCCGAGGTGCGCGTGGCGCCGACCTGCTGCACGCCGGCGACGCCGCGCATGGTGGCGGCGAACCCGCTGGACGCCGAGTGGGCGACGATCACGCCGATGGCGTCGAAGTTCGAGAAGACGGTGCCGCCGTTGGCCGCGATCGCGGAACGGACCGCCGAGCTGTCACCGGGGGCGGTGATCACGAGGTAGGCACGCGTGCCGGCCACCCAGGTCGCACTCCGGGAAGCCGGCACGGCGGCCGGAGCGTGGGCCTTGGCGGCTGGCGCGGTGGAGGGGTCGATGGGGAGCGTGCCCGCGAGGGCGCCCGGGGCGCCGAACGCGAGGGCGGCGCCGAGCGTGGCCGCCAGGACCAGCGTGCGTCTAGGTCGGATGGATATGGGGGGTATCAATGCGTCCTCCGGAGACGGCCCGGCCGTGCTGAGGGCACCGGTGGGGCCGTACGAAACGAGTGGTGGATGCAAGATGTCAGGTGCATGCTCCAGTACGGAAGTACCTTTCCGTGCAGGGGCGTTATAGGGGAATGGCTGAAAAGAGACGTACTCCGGGCATCGGAGGGTCGGGATCCACCGGGAGCTCGGCGACGTCGACCGCGCCCTGGCGTACGCCGCCGACCTGGTGCCGGCCATCGACGGGGTGGACCGGCTGCTGGCGTGGTGGCTGACCGAGGTGCGCCCGCAGTTCGGTGACGAGCCCGCCGGCGGGCAGGCCGTGCTGCTGCCCAGCCGAACGGCACATCCTCGAGGGCGGGCGGCGTCCGGCCTGTGCGGTCACCCTGCGCGACGGAGACCAGCGTCCGGAACCCGTCCCACTTGGGCTCCGCAGCGCAGTACGGCCGTAGATCGGCTCGGGCACGGGGGCGCTCAGCATCGGTTCTGGCAGCACCCACGTCGCAGTGGATGCCTTCCACCAGATGTCCCGGTGCTGTCCTCTTGCCTTTAGGCGCGGGGACCGAGGCGAGGGCGTGTTCGTCGCCCAGCGCCGCGAGGTGGCGTCCAGGGCGGCCTGGCAGCCGCTGGCGGCGGCGGCGATGGCCTGGCGGTAGGTGTGGTCGACGACGTCACGGCATCTACGCCGGCGGCCTCGACGCGCTCCTGCGCACGGTCACCGCCGCCTGACTGCACCCTCGGACGCCGGGCACCGAAAGGGTTGTGGGGAAAGTCGGTGACATCCCTCACGTGCCCGGTCCCCATCAACGTGCCGCGATAGTACGTGGCGTGTGGCTGATATAGGCGGATCTGGCATATGGAAGCGGGCATTCACGGCATCTCGGCCGGGGCCACCGGCCCGGGTCACCGGCCTCGAGCCGCCGGACCGCCTCTGCCGCCCTTCTGACGGAGTGTGAGGCGCCGTCGGCGTCCGGCGCGGCGGCCCGGCACAATCCCGGGCCGGATTCAAGGGTGCCCTCGCCTACTAGGCGAGGTAGTGGAAGTCCCCGTTGCCGTGCCCTCCCGCGGCTTTTAACAATGACGGCCCCGCAAGGCGTCCCCGCAGGTCAAGCACAGTGTCTGTGTGAAACCGAGCCCGCCGGAGGCGCAAGGAGAGTCGACCGAACGAGGTCCGCATGAGGAACCACCGGAAGCACGGCAGGAAGACGCGCCGCCGGCCCATAGCCGTCGCCGTCCTGGCGATGGGCGCGGTGGCGGTGCCGTCGGCCGCCATGGCGTGCATGGGCGACGAAGGAACCGAGGCCATCGCCGCCACGTCCAGCGGTCCCTGGACGGACGGGAAGAAGGCGTCCTGGGACGGGCACCGGACGGACGGGAGGAAGACGTCCTGGGACGGGCACCGGACGGACGGGAGGAAGACGTCCTGGGACGGGCACCGGACGGACGGGAGGAAGACGTCCTGGGACGGGCACCGGGGGCGGGACGTCCGGACCGCGAAGCCCACGGCGACGGTTTCGCCCTCGCCGACGACCTCTCCCAGGACTGCGGCGCCCGCCCCGGAGAAGCCCAAGGCGCCCGTCTCGAAGGCGACCACCCCGCCCGCCCCGACGAGGACCACCGCCGCGCCGAAGCCCACCGCCGCGCCCCCCTCGACGACGACCGCCGCATCGAAGCCGCCCACCACCACGGCTCCCGCCGCAGGCACGGCGACCACCGCGTCCGCCGCCGTCGCCCGCGTGGTCGCCCTGGTCAACAGCGAGCGCGCCAAGGTCGGTTGCTCCCCGGTCACCCTGAACGCGAAGCTCTCGCAGGCCGCCCAGGCCCACAGCGCGGACATGGCGAGCCACAACACCATGTCGCACACCGGTTCCGACGGGTCCGACCCGGGACAGCGGATCACGCGCGCGGGCTACCTCTGGAGCACCTACGGCGAGAACGTCGCGTACGGGTACTCCACGCCCGAGCAAGTCATGGCGGGCTGGATGGCCAGCGCCGGCCACAAGCGCAACATCCTGGACTGCGGCTTCAAGGAGATCGGTGTGGGGGTGGCGCAGCCCGGCAACTACTGGACGCAGGACTTCGGCACGGCCCGCTGACGCTCACGGGGCCCACGCCCGTCACGGCCCGCCGACCATCACGCCGGCCGCGGCCGCTCCGCTCGCTCCGGAGC
>NZ_JBHWVI010000391.1:0-4026 GCF_042737005.1 Streptomyces sp. NPDC060027 | reverse complement strand
CTCCCCGAAGGGAGGCGGCCGACGGGCCCTGAGGGACCGACAGGCCCTGGAGGATACGGAGTCGCTCCGGCCGGTGGTTCCGGTGGCCGGCTACACCCCGGCCCGCTCGCCCTCGATCGTCACCGGCGCCGGAGCCGCGACGGCCTCGGGTGCCTCGTCGTGCGTGAGGTCGGGCATCCGGTTCAGCCACTTCGGCAGGTACCAGTTGCGCTCGCCGAGCAGCGCCATCACCGCGGGGAGCAGCACACCCCGGATGATCGTCGCGTCGATGAGCACAGCGGCCGCCAGGCCCACACCCATCTGCTTCATGGACTGCATCGACAGCGTTCCGAAGATCGCGAAGACGGCGACCATGATGACGGCGGCGCTGGTGACGACACCGGCCGTGGTGACCACTCCGTGCCGGATCGCGTCCTTGGTGCTGCGGCCCCGCAGCCGTGCCTCACGGATCCGGGAGACCACGAACACGTGGTAGTCCATCGAGAGCCCGAAGAGGATCACGAAGAGGAACAGCGGCAGCCAGGTGACGATGGCGCCGACGCCCTCCGCGCCCACCAGGGACGCGCCCCAGCCGTGCTGGAAGACCGCGACCAGGATGCCGTAGGCGGCCGCCACCGAGAGGAGGTTGAGGACGATCGAGGTGATCGCGATCGTCAGCGAACGGAAGGAGAGCAGCATCAGGATGAAGGCGAAGACGACCACGAAGGCGAAGACCGGGGTCACCGAGCCGACCAACTGGTCGTTGAAGTCGTGCGATCCAGCGACCTGCCCGGTGATCGGAGCCTCCAGGCCGTCGACCTTGCCGAGCGTCTCAGGGCGCACCGTGTCGCGCAGCAGCTCCAGGCTCTTCTCCGCCTTGTCCTGATCGGAACCGCCGACCAGCGGGACGTAGACGAAGGCGACGTTGTGCTCCGCGTGCACCTTGATGTCGACCGGACCGCGCGAGGCGCCCGAACTGATCGCCGCCGCACGGAAGTCGGTGAGCGCCGCCTTCACATCGGCGGCGTTGATGTCCCGCGCCTTGACGACCACCTCGGCCGGCTCGGAGCCGCCGGGGAAGGCGTCGTTGACCCGGTTGTACGTGCCCACGATCGGCAGCGAGTTGCCGAACTCCTTGTCCAGGGTGAGCTGTTGGGTCTTCATGCCGAGTGCCGGAGCGGCGATGGCGAGCAGCGCGCCCGTGGCGACGACCAGGGAGATCGCGGGCCGGGCGAGCACGACGCGCAGGACGGCACTCCAGAACCGGCTGCCCTCGTCGGCCGGGCGGCGCTTGCTCCGGCCGCCGTTCGCGCCGCGCCGCTTGGCCCGGTGCAGGAACGGGAGGCGGCCCTTCTCGACCCGCTCGCCGAGCAGGGAGAGCAGCGCGGGAAGCACGGTCACCGAACCGACCATGGCGACGGCGACGACCATCAGCGAGGCCAGGCCCATCGCCTCGAACTCGGCGAGCCCGGTGAAGAGCATGCCCGCCATCGCCACGCACACGGTGACACCGGAGACGATGATGGCGCGGCCGCTGGTCGCGGCGGCGATCCGCAGCGCGGTGGCGGCGTCACGGCCCGCCTCGCGCTCCTCGCGCTCACGCCGCAGATAGAACAGGCAGTAGTCGACACCGACGGCCAGACCCACCAGCAGCATCACGGAGTTGGCCGTGTCGCTCATCGGCATCAGGTGGCTGACGACGCCCATCAGACCCATCGTCGCCATGATGGCGGTGACCGCGAGCGCCACCGGAAGCAGCGCGGCGACCAGCGCGCCGAACGCGATCAGCAGGATGCCGAGCGCCACGGGGACGGCGGAGAGTTCGGCCTTCTGGAAGTCGTCGCCGAACGCGTCGTCGTACTGCTTCATCATGCTGGCGCCGCCGATCTCCTCGATCCGCAGCCCGGCGTGGTCCTTCTGTACGCCCTTGACGGCGTTCAGCACGGGCTCGACGCGCTCGCCCGCCGTCTCGGAGTCGCCGCGCATGTCGAACTGCACGAGCGCGCTGCGGCCGTCCTTCGAGATCGTCTTCGTGTCGTACGGCGATGTCACGTCCGTGACCTTGCCGGTGGCGTCGACCGCCTCGACGACCGCGGCGACCGCGCTCCGGAACTCCGCGTCCGTGGCCTTGGTGCCCGCGTCCTTCGCCTGGATCAGGACCGTCTCGCCGGCCGGCTCCTTGATGTCGGCGTCCTCGATGATCTTGGCCGCGGTGTGCGTCTCGCCCTTGAGCTGGTCGCTCTCCTTGACGTCGACGCGGCCCGCCGCGGAGCCGAGGCCCATCGCCAGGACGACGAACAGCACCCAGATCCCGACGGCCGCCCATCGGTGGCGGGCGCTCCAGCCGCCTGCTCGCGCGGCGATGCCCCGCACCCGTGTGTCTCCGTTCCCCATGACGGGCCAGCCCCCTTGTGCACGGTGGCAACCCCCTGCCGCCACCTTTCGTATTGACGGTATGGGGCGGGCAAGCGCGTCTCCTCGTACTGCCTGGTGAACCCTCCGTCCCCCGACTCCTCCCCGCGGACCCCGGGGTCTCCGCACTGGGGAGGACGCAGGCCCCTTACACGTAATGGCTCTTCTCGGGGACGCCGCTCAGGGACGACCACGTCGTGGAGGCCGCGGCACGGCCCCGTGGCACCCCGGCCGTCGTGCCCACCCCCGCGGGGCACGGCGCCCGTTTTATGGTGTGCGGATGACGACGACGTACGCGGCGCTGTTGCGCGGCATCAATGTGGGCGGTGCGAAGAAGGTGCCGATGGCCGAGCTGCGCACCCTGATGGAGGGACTCGGGTACGGCGACGTCCGCACGTATCTCCAGAGCGGGAACGCGGTGTTCAGCAGCGGCCACGGCGACGAGGACTCCCTCGCCGAGGAGCTCTCCGGGGCCATCGAGAAGCACTTCGGCTTCGGTGTCGGTGTGCTCGTCCGTGATCACGGCTATCTGCGGGCCGTCCGGGAGGCATGCCCGTTCCCGGCCGCCGAACTGGAGGCCAAGCAGCTGCACATCACGTACTTCTCGGACCCCGTCGACCCCGGGCGCTTCGCCTCCGTGGAGCCCGCGGCCTTCCTCCCCGAGGAGTTCCGCCTGGGGGACCGCGTCCTCTACCTGTACGCGCCCGACGGTCTCGGCCGCTCCAAGCTGGCGGAGGCCCTGGCGAAGCCCAGGCTGCTCAAGGGCGTCCTCGCCACCACACGGAACTGGAACACCGTCGTCAAGCTGGAGGAACTGACCGGTGCCTGAGCGCAATGCCGCCGTCGAGGCCGCCATCGAGGGCGAACTGCGCCTGCTCGACCCGGCGGTCCGCCGCTCGCCCGACCTCGTCGGCGCGCTGCTGCACCCCGAGTTCTACGAGTTCGGCCTGTCCGGACGCATCTGGGACCGCGCCTCGATCGTCGCGTCGCTGGCCGCGGAGACGGAGACCGGGAGCCGCAGTACGACCTCGCGCATGAGGGGGGTCCAGCTCGCCGCCGACCTGGTCCATCTGACGTTCGACACCGACAACAACGGCCGCCGGGCGCACCGGAGTTCACTGTGGCGGCTGACCGGGAACGAATGGCTCCTGTACTTCCACCAGGGCACCCCGTTCGGCGCCGTAGAGGGGTGACCCGCCGAACCCGCCGCCCGCTGCACCCTTCTGAGCGAGGCTCGACGTATGCGCTACATCATCATCGGGGCCGGGGCGGTCGGCGGAGCCGTCGGGGGTCGGCTCGCCGAGGCGGGGCACGAGGTCGTTCTCGTGGCCCGGGGCGCGCATCTCGCGGCGCTGCGTGCCGACGGGCTGCGGTTCGTGACCCCCGAGGGCTCGCGCACCCACCGGCTCCCCGCGGTCGACGGACCGGAGGCGCTCGGGGAACTGCGCGGTGACGACGTACTGGTCCTCACCGTGAAGACCCAGGACAGCGAGGCGGCCCTGCGGGACTGGGGACCGAGTCCGGTCGCGGGCGGCGGCACGGCCGCCGAGCGGCTGCCGGTGGTCTGCGCGCAGAACGGCGTCGAGAGCCGCCGTCTGGCGCTGCGCCGCTTCCGCCGGGTGTACGGGGTCTGCG
>NZ_JBHWVI010000390.1:0-4105 GCF_042737005.1 Streptomyces sp. NPDC060027 | reverse complement strand
CCACCGTCACCGATTTCGCCAGGTTCCGAGGCTGGTCCACCTCGTTCCCGCGGGCGGTGGCCAGCTCGCACGCGAAGACCTGCAGCGGGACCGTCGCCACCAGCGGCTGCAGCAGTGTCGGCGTGGCCGGGATGCGGATCAGGTGGTCGGCGTAGGGGACGACCGCCTCGTCGCCCTCCTCCGCGATCACGATCGTGCGGGCGCCCCGGGCCCTGATCTCCTGGATGTTGGAGACGATCTTGTCGTAGAGGACGGACCGGCCCCGAGGCGACGGCACGATCACCACCACCGGCAGATCCTCCTCGATCAGCGCGATCGGGCCGTGCTTCAGCTCGCCCGCCGCGAAGCCCTCGGCGTGCATGTACGCCAGCTCCTTGAGCTTCAACGCGCCTTCGAGGGCGACCGGATAGCCCACGTGGCGGCCGAGGAACAGCACCGTGTCCTTGTCGGCGAGGGAGCGCGCGAGCTCCCGTACGGGTTCCATCGTCTCCAGGACCCGCTCGACCTCGCGGGAGATGCGGGACAGCTCCCGGATCACGGCCTGGATCTCGTCGCCCCACTTGGTGCCGCGTACCTGGCCCAGGTACAGCGCCACGAGGTAGCAGGCCACGAGCTGGGTCAGGAAGGCCTTGGTGGAGGCGACGGCGACCTCGGGGCCGGCGTGCGTGTACAGCACCGCGTCGGACTCGCGCGGGATCGTCGAGCCGTTGGTGTTGCAGATCGCGAGCACCTTGGCGCCCTGCTCACGGGCGTGCCGCAGCGCCATCAGCGTGTCCATGGTCTCGCCGGACTGCGAGATCGCGATGACGAGCGTACGGCGGTCCAGGATCGGGTCCCGGTATCGGAACTCGCTGGCCAGCTCCACCTCGCACGGGATGCGCGTCCAGTGCTCGATGGCGTACTTGGCGATCAGTCCGGCGTGGAAGGCGGTCCCGCAGGCGATGATGACGACCTTGTCGATCTCGCGCAGCACCTGGACCGGGATGCGCACCTCGTCGAGCGTCAGCGAACCGGCCGCGTCGATCCGCCCCAGCAGGGTGTCGGCGACCGCCTTGGGCTGCTCGGCGATCTCCTTGAGCATGAAGTAGTCGTAGCCGCCCTTCTCCGCCGCCGACGCGTCCCAGTCGACGTGGTACGAGCGGACCTCGGCGGGGCTGCCGTCGAAGCCGGTGACGGTCACGCCGTCCCGGCGCAGCTCGACCACCTGGTCCTGCCCCAGTTCGATCGCCGACCGGGTGTGGGCGATGAACGCCGCGACGTCCGAGGCGAGGAAGGCCTCGCCCTCTCCGACACCGACCACCAGCGGCGAGTTCCGGCGCGCCCCCACGACCACGTCCGGATCGTCGGCGTCCACCGCGACCAGCGTGAACGCGCCCTCGAGACGACGGCACACCAGCCGCATCGCCTCCGCCAGGTCCGCGCACGAGGAGAACTCCTCGGCGAGCAGATGGGCGACCACCTCGGTGTCCGTCTCGGAGGCCAGGTCGTGGCCCCGCTCGGCCAGTTCGGCGCGGAGCACCGCGAAGTTCTCGATGATGCCGTTGTGGACGACGGCGACCCGGCCCGCGTTGTCGAGGTGCGGATGGGCGTTGGCGTCCGTGGGTCCCCCGTGGGTGGCCCAGCGGGTGTGCCCGATCCCCGTCGTTCCGGCCGGCAGCGGCCGGCCGCCGAGCTCCTTCTCCAGGTTGACCAGTTTCCCGGCCCTCTTCGCGACGGCGAGACCCCCGTCCGCCAGGACGGCGACACCCGCCGAGTCGTATCCCCGGTACTCGAGCCTCTTCAGTCCGGCCATCACCACGTCGAGCGCCGACTGCGACCCCACATAACCCACGATTCCGCACATGGCGGCAGCGTACGGTCCCCCGGCCGTCCGAATCAGGCTCACCGTGCCCGATATCGGAAATTCTGGCGCCCTTGGCGACGGCCGCCGGGCTCCCCGGACCCGTCCGGGGTCACCCGGCGTGACGGACCCCACCCTCCATCCCGTCCATACTCCCGTAACAATGGACTGTGATCTCTCCGGTCTCCTCGTTGCCGCGGAGCGCCCACCGGTCCAAGCCGGAGGCGACTCCCTACGTCGACCTCACCCGTGCCGAGTGGAGCGCGCTGCGCGAAAAGACGCCGCTCCCGCTCAACGCCGAGGAGGTCGAGAAGCTGCGCGGTCTGGGCGATGTCATCGACCTCGACGAGGTGCGGGACATCTATCTGCCGCTGTCCAGACTGCTGAATCTCTACGTCGGCGCCACCGACGGCCTCCGGGGTGCTCTGAACACCTTCCTCGGTGAGAAGGGCTCGCAGTCCGGCACCCCGTTCGTCATAGGCGTCGCCGGTTCCGTGGCCGTCGGCAAGTCCACCGTCGCCCGACTGCTCCAGGCACTGCTCTCCCGCTGGCCCGAGCACCCCCGGGTCGAGCTGGTCACCACGGACGGCTTCCTGCTCCCCACCAAGGAGCTCGAGGCGCGCGGGCTGATGTCCCGCAAGGGCTTCCCCGAGTCGTACGACCGCCGGGCCCTGACCCGGTTCGTCGCCGACATCAAGGCGGGCAAGGGCGAGGTGACGGCCCCCGTCTACTCGCATCTGATCTACGACATCGTGCCCGGCGACCGGCTCACGGTCCGCCGCCCCGACATCCTCATCGTCGAGGGCCTGAACGTGCTGCAGCCGGCCCTGCCCGGCAAGGACGGCCGCACCCGCGTCGGCCTCGCGGACTACTTCGACTTCAGCGTGTACGTCGACGCCCGCCCCGAGGACATCGAGCGCTGGTACCTGAACCGCTTCCGCAAGCTCCGCGCGACCGCCTTCCAGAAGCCCGACTCGTACTTCCGCAAGTACACCCAGGTCTCGGAGGAGGAAGCCCTCGACTACGCCCGCACGACCTGGCGCACCATCAACAAGCCCAACCTGCTGGAGAACGTGGCCCCCACCCGGGGCCGGGCGACCCTCGTCGTGCGCAAGGGCCCGGACCACAAGGTGCAGCGCCTGAGCCTGCGCAAGCTGTAGTCCCCCACCGGCGTCCTCCGTGGGGGTCCCTCACGGCCGCCCGGCAGGAACCGCCGTACGGCCGCCCCGTACGGACGACTACTCTGCGCCCATGCTGCACCTACGACTGATCACTCCCGCCGACCGGACCGACGCCGTGGTACGCCTGATCGAGAAGACGGTCGGCACCACGCACCTCGTCGTGATCCCGGGTGCAGCCCGCAATCCGGCGGGCGATGTCGTGATGTGCGACGTAGCGCGCGAGGCGGGCGACGAACTCATCGGCGCGCTCCGGGAGTCGGGGCTCGACCGGACCGGTTCGATCGCCGTCGAGACCATCGACCTGTCGCTGTCGGAGCGGGCCGACAAGGCGGAGGAGGAGGCACCGGGCGAGGGCGCGGACGCGGTGCTGTGGGAGCAGTTGAGGGACGCGACGCACGAGGAGTCGACGCTCAACGTCACCTATCTCGCGTTCCTCACCGTGGCCACGATGCTGGCGGCCTGCGGTGTGATGCTCGACAACGCGATCCTGATCGTCGGCGCGATGGCCGTGGGCCCGGAGTTCGGACCGCTGGCCGGCATCTGCACGGCGCTGGTGGAGCGCGCCCCGCACCTGGTGTGGCGGTCGCTGTGGGCGCTGCTCGCCGGTTTCGCGGCGGCCATGGTCATGACCGCGGGCTTCAGCTGGCTGATGGACGTCTTCGGGCTGTTCGAGAAGTCCATGGTGGAGGCGGCCCGGCCGAACACGGCGTTCATCTGGAAGCCGGACTGGATGTCGTTCGTGGTGGCGTTCCTCGCCGGGATCGCCGGGACGCTGTCCCTCACCTCCGCCAAGTCGGGCGCCCTGATCGGCGTCGCGATCTCGGTGACGACGGTCCCGGCCGCCGCGAACGCCGCCGTGGCCCTCAGCTACACGGACTACGCCCAGACCTGGGGATCCACCAAGCAGCTGCTGTTCAACCTGCTCGGCATCGTGGTCGCCGGCACACTCACGCTGCTCGCCCAGAAGTGGTTCTGGGCGATGCAGCGCAAGCGGCAGGTCGCCCGCCCTGACCCCGCCGGGTAGCGAGGCCGCCCGGCGGAAGCACCCGCCGCACAACAGCCGTGAGGCCCGGCACCCCTGGGG
>NZ_JBHWVI010000389.1:0-4123 GCF_042737005.1 Streptomyces sp. NPDC060027 | reverse complement strand
GGCAGTTCGTGTCTGCCAGGCCCTGCTGATCTCGACTACGAGAGAAACCATAGCCAGACGATCTCCCAATGTCTACTCCAGCCAGCATAGATTTTTGTGCGTTCGACGGGAAGGTAAGCAACCTCGACGGCGACGGAGGCTGCACCCGTCACTGCCAGGGCGGCGAAGGTCCGGGGCATGTGCAGCGGGCAGATGAGTGTGGTCGCGCGATCCAAAAACCCTGGGACCCCGACGAAGAGCGTCAAACGCGACAACCGCCCGCTCACCCGCTGCCGGCGAGGACCTCGGTATGCGGGCTTGGTGTGTCGCACGGACAAGGCGTACGGCCGCCGAGTCCGGGGCCGGACGTTGGCGTCCGTTCGGGGGCTCTGTGGTGCAATGACACTGCCCGGCACCGGGCCTGGCGCCGCCCCCTCGGCCCACTCGGCAGGGGGCACTGCGCTGGCGGGCAGTAAAGAGCGAGGAGTCACCGTGACCGTATGCGGGCCTGGCGAAGAAGGCAGGCCGACCACTCGTCTTCCTGACAGCGGCGGCGGCCGGGGCGGGGCGATGACCTTGGCGGGGACGCTGGCGGCGGCGGAGGCCGCGGCGCCCGTGGAGTCGCTCGACGTAGTCGCACGCATGCTCAAAGAGCGACTAGGGGCCGCGGCGGTGTCGTTCCTGATCACCGACTTCAGCGGCGGCTCGGTCGTACGGCTGGGGGCGGCCGGCAGCGTCGAGACCGACGAGCCCGCGCGGCACATCACGTTGCGGGGCACCTTGTACGACGACGTGATCCGCACCCAGCGGCCGAGCCTGGAGGACAAGGGCGAGGGCGGTCTGGTGCGGCTCGTCGCCCCGGTGACCAACCGCGGGGACGCCATCGGGCTCCTGGAACTGTTCTTGCCCGTCACGCCTGACGCGGAGGTGATGCGGGAGGTCAGCGAGACCGCGCACGCCCTGGCGTACATCGTCATCGCGAACCGGTCCTTCACGGACGTGTACCAGTGGGGCCGCCGCACCGCCCCGCTGAGCCTGGCCGCCGAGATCCAGCACAGGCTGCTCCCGGCATCACTGGCATGTGAGGCGGCCCAGTTCGCGGTCGCCGGGGCGCTGGAGCCGGCCGATCACGTCGGGGGTGACACCTTCGACTACGTGATCGACCGGGACACAGTCCAGCTCTCCGTCACCGACGCCATGGGCCACGATGTCGATGCCGCTCTGCTCGCAACTCTCCTGGTGGGCGCCCTGCGCCGGGCACGGCGGGCCGGTGCCGGCCTCGCCGAACAGGGCGATCAGGCCGATCAGGCCGTGCGCGAGCACGGCCGCCACGGCTACGTCACCGGGCAGCTCCTGCGCATCAGCCTGCTCGACGGCACCGCCGAGTTCATCAACGCCGGGCACCCCTGGCCACTGAGGATGCGGGACGGACAGGTGCGGGAGATCACTCCGAAGATCGATATGCCGTTCGGCTTCCACGCACCGCACAGCTACCGGGTCCAGTCGCTGGACCTGCGGCCGGGCGACCGGCTGGTGATGCTGACCGACGGCATGCTGGAGCGCAACGCCAACAGCCTCGATCTGCCGGACCTGATCGTCCGCACCCGCGCGCTGCATCCCCGCGAGGCCGCCCGCACCCTCATCGCCGCGGTCGTCGACGCCAACCACGGCCACCTCCAGGACGACGCGACCGTCATGTGCCTCGACTGGCACGGCGTCGGCCACTCCCATCGGGACGCCGACACCGGCGCCAACCTCGCCGACGCCTCCGCTCCGTCGCCAACGGGGCGGACCACTCCTGGGCGATGACCTTGAGACTGCTCCGCTCCCCCGCTTCGGGCGGCCCTTGGACCGCGGTGCGGAGGAGCGGACGGCTTTCGCGCGCGGCGCGATGCCGCGACGGCCGCCCTGCCCGTCGCGGCCCGGCACGCGGCAACGTGCGTGACCAGCGGCCCTGGCCAAAACGTTGTCGCGGTCAGTAGACGGCCAGGGAGATGGCGATGTAGTGCGCCGCGAAGGCCGCCACGGTCAGGGCGTGGAACACCTCGTGGAAGCCGAACCAGCGCGGTGAGGGATCGGGGCGCTGCAGACCATAGACGACCGCGCCCGCGCTGTAGAGGAGACCGCCGGCCACGACCAGGGTGAGTACGGCCACTCCGCCGGTGTGCAGGAAGTCGGGCAGGTAGCGCACCGGTGCCCACCCCAGCGCCAGGTAGCACGGGGTGTACAGCCAGCGCGGAGCTCCCACCCACAAGACCCGGAAGGCGATGCCGACCAGTGCGCCCGCCCACACGATCCACAGCAGCACGGACCGCTGGCCCGGCGGGAGAAGGACCACCGCAAGGGGCGTGCAGGTGCCGGCGATGATCAGGAAGATGTTGGCATGGTCGAGACGCCGCAGGACCGCCTCGCCGCGCGGCCCCCAGGTGCCACGGTGGTAGATGGCGCTCGTTGCGAACAGCAGCCAGGCGGTGACCGAGTACACGGCGCAGGCCACGGCTGTCTGCGGGGTGCGAGCCAGACAGATGAGCACGATGCCCGCGATCAGTGCGGCGGGGACCATCCCGGCATGCAGCCAGCCCCGCAGCCTCGGCTTGATCGGTTCGGCCAGATCGGCCGCCCGCTCCACCAGAGCGGCAACCGAGTGCCCGCTCTCCCCACCTTGTGATCCGCAGGGCAGCCCGTCTTCATGGTGTTCTCCAGGCGCTGCGGCGGCGTACATGTATTCGGCTTCAGCGGCGTCGTGCGACACGGCTTCTCGTCCTCCCTCGGACTCCTGGGCATCACCGGTGATCATGCGGCCATGCTAAAAGACCTCGCCCAGACAGTTCTCTGCAAGGCCGGTCTCGAAACAGCCAGGCCGCGTCGCCGGAAATGGGTGTCACTCGGCGCCGTGTGAACTCCGGCCCGTTGCCGCTGTCGCCCATTGGGCTCGAAGCGGAATAGATCAGTTGCTCATGGGAACGATCAGAGCTCCCGAGCGGGTATCCCCGCTCCCTGCGCGCAAGGATCGCCGATGCTTCCTGAGGTCCGCCCCCACCTGTCCGGCCCCCTCGCCGACCAGTTGGAACACCAACTGGGTCTGCCTCCGCAACGGGAAGCCGGCGATCTCGATGTGCAGCGCGTCGCCGGCATCGCCGTCGTCGCTGCCGCCCACTCCGATGGGTATGCGGCCACCGGTCACCTCTTGGGGCTGCTGGCCGCGCTGCCTGCCCCCACCAAGGCAGGAGAACGCTTCTGGTCGGAGCTGTGGAGGTCTTCGGGCACCGCGTACCTGCTGCCTGCCAACATCAAGGCTGCGGTGCTGCGTTCCCTGGCGGGAGAAGGAATCGTGCTGGCCCGACAGGTCCTGTCGGCTGTCGATGAGATGACCCCGCCCCAGCGCGTCGCAGCCGGGGAGGTGATCGGTCAGGCCCTCGCCGAGTCCGACCATTTTCCCGACCTCAAGACACAGGTCATCGGAGAACTATGGCTCCGTGACCTCGAACTCACCGCCTGGCGCGTCCTGCACGCAGACCGCAGGTCCGACGATCCGACAGGACGCAAAGCATTCATCGATGCCTGGAGCAGGGTCTGAGCTTCAGCGCTTGCTTGTCGTGATGGGTGAACAGTTCCAGCGGTGCCCGGACGGGCACGTGTGCGTCTGCAGGATGGCGGACGGTGCCGTCCAGGCTGCACCTCCCGCACACCGGGGGAACCTCAGGGTGGCCAGTAAATATAATCGGCCCATGTCGAAGCCTGACGAGCTGCTCGTTGACGTCGCCGCCCTGGTGGAGTCCGGGCAGAGCAACCAGATGTCCCTGACCGTGGTCACCGGTGGTGCTGTCATCACCGGCCGGCTTGCTCCCGAAGCAGTGTGGCGGCAGAGGGTGTCGGACGTGCTGACGGATTCCGCCCGCCTGGGAGAATTCTCAGCCGTCTTCGACACCCCCACGAAGGACGGGCCGCCCACCCATCTGCACTTCCATGTCGCCCGGATCCTGCAGGGCACGGTGGGAATCCCCGAGACGGGCGGGATGTACCGCGTGGCGATCGCCGACGTCGGCGCCTGGACCGTGGGCGACTTCAGCTATTCCGACCACTGAGCAACCACTGCGACGGGAACCGTTGCAAGCAGTGTGGGCCCGGCCGGTGCATGCCGGCC
>NZ_JBHWVI010000388.1:0-4244 GCF_042737005.1 Streptomyces sp. NPDC060027 | reverse complement strand
GGGCCTCGGCCGACCCTCGCCGTGGTGGTGGACTAGGTGGACCGTATCGTTGACGAGAGTTTTGTGCCGGCCGCGCTCGTCACCACGTGGGGAAGAAACGGGGTCCAATTGGGGGGGCGGTCGCCGCTCACCGACGCGACGGCGCGCGGGCGGGCCCTGGACCTGGCCCAGGCCCGCGGTGCGGGCCAAGAGGCCTTCGCGGAAAGGCTGCTCGCGGACCCGGCCGCTGTGCGGGCGCGGCTGCGCCACACCCTAGAACAGTGCGCCGAGGCCTTCTTCGACGCCGCCTGGACGGGCGTCGCCGTGCGGCTCGCCACCGACCTGCGCCTGAAGAGCGACCTGCTGAAGCGCCAGGGGATCGGTGCGGCACTCGCATCGGTCTCCGGCGCGGTCGCCCTGGCCCCGGACGGCGACTGCATCATCGTGGACAAGCTGCAGGACAAGGCGACTTCGGCGCACGGCACCGGGGTGACCTTCATACCCAGCGTCTTCGGCCGCCCGCACCTGGTGGCGGTCCACTCGCCCGGGTGGCAGCCGGTGGTGCAGTACCCCGTGGCCGAGCCCAGTCGATCAGAGCCGGTATCGCTGGAAGCGGTGACGCTACGGCTGGAGGCACTCGCCCATCCGGTACGGCTGCGGCTCCTGCGCACCCTGGCCCGTGGTCCGCACACCACTCGTGAGCTGGCCCATGCCTGGGAGCTCTCACCCCCGGAGGTCTCCCGCCACCTCGCTGTCCTGCGCCGCGCGGGCCTGCTGACGACCCGGCGGCACGGTCGTTACGTGCGGTACTCCCTCAACGCGCCCGATCTGACGGCGCTGGGCGCCGATCTGCTGGCGGCCGTGCTGCGCTGAGTGGTTCCCTCTGCGAGAACGCGGGCGACCTCCGTCTTCCTGGTCCCGGCACTCCTCCCGGGGGCGGGCGACGGGCGGTGCCGTGCCGTCCCTGCGGCCGCCGTGGCAGGAGCGGCTCGCGGAGCCCGGGGCCTCGGTGCCACAGGGCAGTGCCCGCTGCGCACCACTCCCGAGCTGCGGCCGGAGCCCTCGATCCGGAGGTCGGACATCCCCCGCCGTTGGACGGCTCCAGCCGCCTCCCGCGCAGCGTGCGTCGAGTCCGTACCCTGGTGGCATGCGCATGCGCCCCACTCTGCACTGGACTCCCACGGAGGACCTGCCGCCGGGCACCACGGATCTGGAGCCGGTCGCCGACGCGCTGAGCACCGGCGGTGTGCTGGTACTCAGCGGGGCGGGCATCTCCACGGAGTCGGGCATCCCCGACTACCGTGGCGAGGGCGGGAGCCTGAGTCGGCACACCCCGATGACGTACCAGGACTTCACCGCAAGCGCGGGGGCCCGGCGACGGTACTGGGCGCGTAGCCACCTCGGCTGGCGAACCTTCGGTCGCGCCCGCCCCAACGAAGGGCACCGGGCGGTGGCCGCGTTCGGGCGGCACGGCCTGCTCTCTGGGGTGATCACCCAGAACGTCGACGGTCTGCACCAGGCCGTCGGCAGCGAGGGCGTCGTGGAACTCCACGGAAGCCTGGACCGCGTCGTCTGCCTTTCCTGCGGCGTCTCCAGCCCGCGCCGCGAACTCGCCCGGCGGCTGGAGGAGGCCAATCCGGGCTTCGACCCGGTGACCGCCGCCATCAACCCGGACGGTGACGCCGACCTCACGGATGAACAGGTCGGGGACTTCCGCGTGGTGCCCTGCACCGCGTGCGGCGGCATCCTCAAACCGGATGTCGTGTTCTTCGGCGAGACCGTTCCGCCCTCGCGGGTCGAGCACTGCCGCGCACTGGTCCGTGCGGCGACCTCGCTGCTGGTCCTGGGTTCCTCACTGACGGTGATGTCGGGGCTGCGGTTCGTCCGCCAGGCCGCCCAGGACGGGAAGCCGGTGCTGATCGTCAACCGGGACCCGACCCGGGGCGACCAGCACGCCGTCACCCGGGTCGCGCTCCCCCTGGGCACGGCCCTCACCACGGTGGCCGACCGGCTGGACATCCCCCTCGACGAAGCGGCGGCCTGAGAGCGTCTGACACCTTGGGGCGGACCCCGCTGCGGGCTCGCTGCCATGCGTCTCAGGGCGAGGGTGTGAGCCGGCGATGGGTTACGAGGCCAGGGGCCGCCACCGGTCTTCCTGCGCGTGGCCGACCCTGCTGAGCCACACCAACGTTGCACCGATCAGGCCGGGCTTGTCCCGGGTGGCCAGGGCCGGGGCTTCGAGCATGTCGGCGGCCTCTTCGAGATAGGTGACGAGCGTGTCGAGTTCTTCGCCGGGGGGTTCGTTGTAGCGGGACCAGCTGCCCAGGTAGCCGGTCTCGGCGTCCAGGTACAAACCAGAGCTGCGGTCAGCAGTGCCGTAGGAGACGACCGGAATCCAGGTGGGCTTCCACACCGTGATCCGGTCGCCTTCACGGCGGTCGGCGTTCAAGGTGTCCTCGTGGGCCTGCGCGTCCATCTTCATCCGGTGGAAGGCGGCCACGTCGTCCAGGGGCATCAAGGCCCGATTGCCCGGAAGGCATCCCCAACCCCGGCCGTTGGCCCCGTCGTCGCCCGCGGTCAACAGCCAGAGGGCGCACAGCTCGACGGGTATCCGGATGCCGAGGTCGCCTTGCAGGGTGGCGATGGTGCCGGGGCCTGCGCCGGCACGGAGTCCGGCGTAGGAGTCTGGGGCGTTGTGCTGGAGCCGGCGGGTGATGCGGTGCCAGGCGTCCGCTGTCTCCCGTACGGTGATCGCGGCGGTGGCGGGGTCGGCAGGCCGGTCCTGGTCTCGTACCTGCTCCCGGTCATGGGCGTCGGCGGGCGGCTCGGTCGGGTCGACCGGTCTCAGGAAGCGAATCTCGATCCGGTCCGGCTCACGGATGTAGCCGACGGACAGGTCGGGGCAGTCCTCGAACAAGTCGCCGTCGACCGTCACGTCAAGGATGCCGGGCAGCCCCGAAGGCCGGCCCATGTCGGGGTCGTCGGCCAGCCGGCCGGCCAGGACCTTCAGCGCGTAGGGGACACCGGCGCCGAGTTGGGAGGCGGTGTCGCGTACGTCCGGCGGGATCTCGACGTTCACGCCTGATGCTCCTCGCGGACTGGATGCAGGACGCCTCACACTGTAGGCCGTCCGCGTTCGCTCCGTCGGGGAGGCGGAACCGTCTACTCCCCGAGGCACGGGGCATGCGGTGCCCATGACCCTTGCGCGCGCACTGCCCGACGATGCCGCCGAGTGGTGGTTCTTCCTGGGAACGTTCGTCCTCTACGCGCTCGGACGCTGGTTCTTCGCCTGGCAGCGGGCCAGGCGTGAGGGCGACAGCCATCCCGTGCGGACCGCGTTCGCCGAGGAGGACGATCCTGATGCGACGCACGCGGCGCTGGTGGGTGGCTTCCGTTCCTACCGGCAGTTCTTCGGCTTCGTTGTCAGTGCCGTCACCGTGGTCCTGGTCACCGCCCTGACAGAGGGCCGACTCCGCGTCGTGCTGCTGTGGATCATTGTTCCGCTCCTGGTCATCGCACTGTCGTACCTCGACTTCCGTCAGGACCGGAAGGCGCGCTCAAGAGCCTGACAGGGAGCGGTACGGGACTTCGGCCCCCGTCCGGCGACGTGTGCCGGACGGGGGCCGAGGTACCTGGTCAGGGTCGGGTGGTCGCGCCCAGAGCCAGGCCGAAGCGCGCCTTGGCTGCGGGGTGGTCCAGGTTCTCGGGGTTGAAGAGGATGGACCCCGTTCCGGTGGGCCCGTCGGCCGAGCCGGGGATGACGCTGACCGCACCGGTGCCGAGGTACTTGCCCGGAACGCCGACGGTGAGGTCGGCGGTGCCGTCCGCGTCGTAGTCGCCCGCCGCCACGGCCGCGCCGAAGAGGTCGTTGCCCTCGCTCGCGCCGGTCACACCGGGCGTGGCCAGGGTGATCGTGCGCGCGTGCGCCGCGTCCAGGCCGGCCCCTGTGCCCGGTACGACCGTCACCGCGCCCGCGTTGTTGAAGCCGTCCGGGTCGACGGCGCCGGTGTCGGAGGTGACCAGGTCGGCGTGGCCGTCGCCGTCGAGGTCGGCGAGTGCGGCGGCGCGGCCGGGCTGCGCCGGGCCGCCGTAGGGCACGCCCGCGCCGAGGCCCGAGGCGGTACCCGGGAACATCCGGAGCAGGAAGTCGTCCGGGCCGTCGGAGAAGCCGGTGTCCACGACGATGTCGCCCTTGCCGTCGCCGGGGTCATCACCGGCGACGATGCTGTATACGGCGGAGGGCCGCCCGGGCTTGCCCCGCGGCG
>NZ_JBHWVI010000387.1:0-4277 GCF_042737005.1 Streptomyces sp. NPDC060027 | reverse complement strand
GGTCCAGACCCGACGCCTGCTCCGCTGGCTGGTCTTGTTCCGTCTTGGTCATGACGGCCTACCTCCGACGATCGGCGCGCTTGGAAGCGGCTCGCTTCGATGACGTCGTCTTCTTGGCCGGACCGGTCTTCTTCGCCGGAGCGGTCTTCTTCGCCGCCGTCTTCTTCGCCGCCGTCTTCTTCGCCGCGGTCTTTTTGGCCGGAGCGGACTTCTTCGCCGCCGTCTTCTTCGCCGCGGACTTCGTCGCCGCCGTCTTGCCGGCCGCCGTCTTCTTGCTGGGCGCGGTCTTCTTCGCCGCTGTCCTGCTGGAAGCGGTCTTCTTCGCCGGTGCGGTCTTCTTCGCCGGTGCGGACTTCTTCGCCGCCCGAGGCTTCTCTTCGCCGGCGGGAGCGGCCTTCTCGCTTGCCGATGATGCGGGTGCCTTGCGGGACCGATCCGATCGCGAACCGCGGCGCCTCCGCGGCTTCGCTTCCGGCTCTTCCTCCGGCTCTTCCTCCGGCTCTTCCTCCGGCTCCTCTTCCGGCTCCTGCTCCGGTTCTTCCTCCTCCTCTTCCTCCTCCTCTTCCTCGAATTCGCCTTCCGGCTCTTCCTCTTCTTGCTCTTCCTCTTCCTCGGCCTGGTCCTCGTCGTACTCGGCCTCGGGCTCTTCTCCTTCCTCCGGCTCTTCCCCTTCCCCTTCCTCTTCCTCCTCCTCGTACTCCGCGTCCTCGTCTTCCGGCGCGTACTGCTCCTCGTCCTCGCCCTCCTCCCCCTCATCCGCCTTCTCGAGGAGTCGGGACGTACGGTCGCTGAGGGTGTCGGCAAGCGTGGCCATGCCCCGGTCGGCGGCGGCGCTCATAGCCTTGCGGCCCGCCTCCAGCACTTCCCCGCGCAACTGCTCCTGCAATTCGGCGACCTGCGGAATCTCCCCCAACCTGCGCATTCCCTCGGCGGCGAGCTGGCGAGGTTCGAGACCGAATCGCCGGCCGGCCAGGTAGGTCGCAATGGACAGGGCCAACCGGCCCTTCTTGGTACGACCCAGCACATAGCCGCCCACTACAGCAGCGGCGAGGGCCACCTTTTCCTTGTCATCCATGATTGCGTCACCTTCGATCGTTCGGCCCGGAACAGGCTTGTGCGGCATGCAGCCGATCGAGCAGCCGTTCCTCTTCTCGTTCGAACTCCTCCAAGCTGATGTCGCCCTCTTCGAGTTCCCTGTTCAGCACAGCCAGCTGGGCACGGAGCACTCCTGGGTCGTGCAACTCACGCTCGGCCGCGTCATTGAGCTTCTCCGCCACCCAGACGACGCCACGGACCGGCGCGATGGGCAGAGTGAGCAAACCGGTGATCAGTCCCATCTCAGACTCCAACGGTTCGGGCAGGAGTGCCTTCGGCGGAGACGAAGCTGTAGCAGGGCAACGGACCCGAAAGGCGGAGCTCCACCCGGTCACGGTTCGTGCGGGCCAACTGCTCGGCCGCCCCTCGGAAGGCATCGCTGTCACCGCGGTTGACGAGAAACGACGCGTTGAGCACGCATCCCTGGACGGCGGGCCCCGAAGCCACCGCACGGGCCTTGGGGGTGAGCTCGCGCAGAATTCGCCGACCGGCTTCGGCGGCCCTGCTCTCCAGAGCAGCCGCGACGGCCTCGCCCAGGCGCATGCTGGCCTCGTATCCGGGCCGTCGACGCACGGCGTCCCGCAGGCGACGGACGTTCTTGTCCTCCGCCACAAGGCTTGCCAGCGCGTCCTGTGCCGGGAGCGCCTTGACGTTGACCTCGACCCCGTCGGAGAGGTGTTCCAGCGCAGCCATGTGGTCCGTCTCGCGGGCCGTCAGCTCGCCGCGCACCGTGTCCTCGTCGCGTGCGACCATTCCGAACCGCATCGGCAGTACCGGACCCTGTTCCGACAGGCGCAGCAGGAGTTCCTGGTGAGCGAGGAGATCGCGTCGTCTGGCGCGGAGCTTGGGAGGAGCCTCACTGACGACAGCGGCGACCCGCCCCTGCCGGATCGCCCGCAGCGCGGCAGCCGGGTCGCCCACACCGGTCGCGTCTGCCGGCAGCGACCTTCCCGCCCGAATGATCGCGTAGACGTAGACACCATCGGCCGTCACAGCTCACGCCTCCGCGTGTCGTCGTCGACTGCTACTGCTGCTGCTACTGCTACTGCTCCGGGCCGGAGCGCGCCGCTTCCTCGGCCGTTCCTGCTGCTCCTCCTCGTCCTCGTCGGACTCGTCGGAGTCGTCGGAGTCGTCGTCACGCCCCCCGACCGCCTTGCGAACGGTGTCCCCCACCGTCTCCGCGGCCTTACGGACCTTGCGTTTGCCGATGGACTTGGCGGCGCCACCGCTGAGCAGCTCGGGGATGGTGGTGCTGCTGGAGTCACGCTCCAGGTCAAGCCGGTTGCACGCCTCCGCGAACCGCAGGTACGTGTCGACGCTCGCTACCACGATGCGCGCATCAATCTTGAGGATCTCGATGCCGACCAGGGACACCCGGACGAACACGTCGATCACCATGCCCCGGTCAAGAATGAGTTCGAGCACGTCGTACAACGTGCCGGCGCGCGGTGGGCACGCCACTACCTCATCGGAGTAGGTGGTCGCAGGCATGGGGCGTCCTTCCGGTTGTCGGGCAAACCTGGTGGTCACTCATCGGCGGACCCCCGCCGATAGCGGCGGACCCTGCGGTACTCCATGAGTTCGCCGTCCTGGTCGAGCCGCACCTCGTACGACGCGAGAAGGCTCGTCGTATCGGGAATCCGCGGCAGCTCGAGGACGTCCACGACGACACACCAACCGTCGTCCTCCCGCCCCACCGCCGATACACCCTCCGTGGGATGGCCGATCAAGCCCTCCAGACTCCGGCAGGCTGCACGCGCGGCTTGTTCCGCTCCCCGCACGGACGGCGTGCGGCGAGCGGTTGTCGTCGAGGTTTTCCTGGTACGCGGACGACGCTCTTCTGCCATGAACACAAGTCTGGTACGTCTCCGGCTCGGCGCACCTTGAGTGGACCAAGCGAGCGTTCGTACCCGGCGGCTGCCCGCTGTGACCGCGGTCAATAATTGTCCGGCGGAGCGGCGCCCCACGGTGTGCGGACACACGGGACCCGGCGGCGCGCGGCGGCATGTACCTGCCGCCACCATGCTCCTCAGCCCGGTCGCCGGCCGCGTGGACAGGCCCGTTCGGCGGCGCCGCCGTCGTTAGTCTGGATCGACCCTGGCCAGGGGAGCAACGGTTCGATGAGTGACCGCAGTTGAGCAGGTCAACGCCGCGAAATGGGACGCCTCGACGACCACACCTCGGCATCCGGGCCCGGCCCCTTGCGCCGTGCCGTGCCGCTGGACATGCACCCGCTCCGCGTCTGGATCTCTGCACAGGCCGGAGCAGGGCAGCGCGGGCGGTCGCTGCCGGGACAGCACTGATCCCGGCAGCCGAGTGAAGATGCGGCTGCCGGGATCGGTCGGCCGGTACTACTTGGGCTTGATGGCGTCCTTGGCCTTCTCCTTGGCCGAGCGCAGGTCGCCCTTGGACTCCTCGGCGTGCCCCTCGGCCTTCAGGGACTCGTTGCCCACGGCACCGCCGACGACCTTCTTGACCTTGCCCTTCGCCTGCTCACCCTTTGCCTGAGCCTTCTCGTCCGCAGCCACAACCACTCACACCCTGTCCTCATCGAGAAATAGTTCCCCACCTGTGTGACCCCGAATTGCGCCGTCAAACCCGGAAAGCGGCCACGGGATTTTTGCCACCCCGACTTCTGTAAAAAATAGGCGAGATCCGTCGGCGTGGAGATCTCTTCGCGGGGCATACGAGGGCTCGGAGGCTGATAACCATGATTCCCGTTCTTCTCGTTCTTCTGCTCGCCCTGATCCTCTTCGGTGCCGGTTTCGCACTCAAGGCACTCTGGTGGATCGCCGTCATCGTGCTGGTCGTGTGGGTCCTCGGCTTCGTGATCCGACCTGCGGGAACCGGCGGCAAGCGAGGCCGCTGGTACCGCTGGTAGGCCGATATTCCGCACTTCTTCAGTTCGCGTGTGTGGCATCTCGCATGCAGGGCACTCGAAGTTCAGAAGGAACGTCGTCGAAAATAGATGACGTTTGTACGACTCCGCAGTTCTTTCTGTGGAGCAGTGAAGAATTTTGATGAGGGAGCCGTTTTATGAGTGACAGCATCTGGGGCTACCAGGCGACCACCGGCCATATCGCGGGTACCGATCTGACCGGGTACAAGGTCGAGGCGACCGACGGCAGCATCGGGAAGGTCGACAAGCACTCGGACGACGTCAACTCCGCGTACCTCGTCGT
>NZ_JBHWVI010000386.1:0-4386 GCF_042737005.1 Streptomyces sp. NPDC060027 | reverse complement strand
CCCGAGCTCGGGTGACGCCGCCCCCTCAGCGCCGCGGCTCGGCGGGGAGGCCTTGAGCCGATGGTCCGGGCGGGGCGCCCGTCGGGCACGCCGTCCGGAACCGAACCGTCGTCAGCAGGCGCCCTCGTCCTGCCACGGACCCCACTCGGCGCCGCTCGGCGCCTCGTTCTGGGTCCACCACTTGGCCTTCCAGTTGCGGTGGTTGTACGAGGCCTCGTTGCCGGCGGTGTAGACCGTCGACGCGCTCCAGGCCGTCTTGCAGGCGGAGCCGGGCGGTGTGGGTGTCGGGGTCGGCGTGGGCGTCGGGGTGGGTGTGCCGGTGGGCGGGGTCGCTCCGGCGAACTTCACCGAGTACTTCGCGAAGTCCCAGGAGTTCTGGGCCACGCTGGAGCAAGTGCCGGACGTACGGCCGCCGTTGTCGGCGGGCGTGCACTGGCGGTCCCGGTTCAGGGACCAGAAGGTGAAGCGGTCCATGTTGTGGCCGGTGGCGAAGTCCAGCACGGTCTGGAAATCGGCCTGGGAGAAGTACTCACCGGTGTCGCTGCGGCCGTTCATGCCGGAGAAGCCCTCATGGGCGTACGCGGTCGCCTGGTCCCAGCCGAACGTGGACCGGAGGATCGTGTTGAAGTTGGCGAGCGCGCTGGTCTGCGACGCGGCGCCGTTGAAGCCGCCGTCGAACGGCATGATGGAGAAGTTGTTCGGCGTGAAGCCCTGCGACTTCGCCTCCAGCAGCATCTGCTTGCCGAACCAGCCCGTTCCGTCCGCCGTGCCGGCCGTGGTGACGGAGACGTACAGGCCGGGGTTGTTCTGTTGGAGGATCTTGGCGGCGCCGATCTCGTTCCTGATGGCCGCCGTGTTCTCGTACTCCGGCTCCTCCAGGTCGAAGTCGATCGCGTGCAGGCCGTACTTGGTGATGACCTGCTGGTACGCCGCGGCGGTGGCGGCCGGGTCCGAGCAGGCCTGACCGAGCTTGGTGCCGCCGTAGCCGCCGATGGAGACGGAGACGTCGCCGCCCTTGGCGCGGATGGTGTTGACGACCGACTGCACGGCGGTGTCCGAGGAGACCGCTGAGGTGCCGCCCCAAGTGGGCGAGCAGCCACCGCCGTTGGGGGCGAGGACGAATGCGAGCTGGAACGCCTTGAGGCCCGTCGCGTCCATGATGGC
This sequence comes from Streptomyces sp. NPDC060027, assembly GCF_042737005.1. Taxonomy (NCBI): domain Bacteria; kingdom Bacillati; phylum Actinomycetota; class Actinomycetes; order Kitasatosporales; family Streptomycetaceae; genus Streptomyces; species Streptomyces sp. NPDC060027. Next base: position 3,222 of record NZ_JBHWVI010000386.1, on the reverse strand, counting down.
GCCCGGGTCCGGCGGGTCGTTGTCCGTCGGCATCAGATAGGGGGCGGCGGCGTACCAGCGGTTGCTGAGCGCGCTGGTGGCGCCCGAGGCGTTGCCCGCGACCAGCGCGGTGGTGCCGACTGCGGCCAGGCTCACGGCGGCTGCCGCGCCCAGACATGCGCGAAGACGTCTCACTGTGCCTCCAGAGGGGTGGGGGAGTGGCCCCAGCTTCCGGCTGCTGTCGCGATCACGTCAATGAGTTGGACTAGACCAGACGGGCCTTTGGACTAGACCATGCGAACTCTTTACTCGAGGTGCCGTTCGCTGCCCGCCCCGCGTGGGGCGTGAAGGGGCGAGGTGTGCGTCACGGGTCGCCCGCCCGGGTGTGCCCCGGCCTCAACGGGCCGGGCCCGGTGGGGTGTTGTCAGTACGGCAGGCCCTCCGACGCCGCGTGCAAGGCGGCATGTAGAGAGGCGGCGAGATCCTCCTCGGAGGCCTCCGCCTTGTCGGCGAACCGTACGGCGAAGTCCTCCGCCGCGGCACGCAGTGCGCCGTTGACGGTGGCCGCGTGCACCTTCACCCGGAGGTCGTCGGCGCTCCCGCCGGAGCGCTTGGCGAGGAGTTCCGTGAGGACGGGCAGTGCGTCGTCGTGGGCCTGGAGCCAGACGGCACGCAGTGCGGGCTCGGTGGGGGTCATGCGGATCAGGTCGAGCACCGCGGGGTCGGCGGACGGCAGCCTCCCGTGTCGGCAGGAATGCGTGAGGAAGTCCAGCAGCCCGGTGTCCGGCGGCCAGTGCCGCAGTTGATCGGTGGCGGCGTCGAGTCCCGCTGTGAGTAAGGGGCGTACGCAGCTCTCCTTGGTGGGGAAGTGGCGCCACAGGGTGCGGGTCGAGACGCCCACCGCCTCCGCGATCTGGTCCCCCGTGGTGCCCGTGACGCCCTGCGAGATGAACAGGCGGACGGCCTCGCGGGCTATGTCGAGACGGAGAGCGTCCCTGCGCCGTTCGCCCAGCGACGGCCTCGTGGTTGCGCCGGCCGTCGTGGCCCGGTCTGCGGGTGCCGCATCACGCACCGTTGCCTCACCGTCCCTGTCCGTCAGATCGCAGGAAGCATAGCGAGCCTCTCGGAACTGACGCGCGCAGACATCTTGTCACTGAGTGACATCCGCTCCTACTCTCCTGATGTGACTCGGGAGTAACTAGCGGGCGTCGCACGGGACTTCGGCGTCCGTCGCTGCCGATCACAGGCACAGGAACAGGGCAACACGGGACAGCACAGAACGGCGGAGCCACAGCCACGAGCACCGGGGCTCCGCCGAGTTCAGAAACCCCAGGACACCCCACCTCGCCCACGCGCCGTACGACGCGTGGGCGGGCTCCGCACTGCCCGCCGCCCGGCCGACGGCGCGCAGTGCGGTGCCGTCCTGCCCGCGTCCGTGACACGGGCGGAAACAGCCGTCCCACCCGCGTGCGCGATGCGAGCGGGTCCGTCGTCCTGCCCACGTCCGCGTTCCGGGCGGGTGCGATCGTCCTGCCCCCGTCCGTTCCCGTGCGCTGCCCTTTCCCTCGCACCGACCCGCGACCGCCGCCGGAGTCCCCCGGTCGCGGCCAGGCCGGCACCTCACCCGAACCGGTGTCACGCCCTTGACACCGCAGGCCGCCCGCACGACCCCCACGTTTCGACGAAGCAGGGAGTGAGCCGCATGGAACGACCCCCCGGCACCGACCAGCCGCATCCGGCGTTCACCCGTCCCCCCACGGAGCGGCCGCTGCCCTCCGCGCACCCCAGAGCGGCCGCGTCGAAGCGCGGCCGCCTCCTCGCCTCCGCGCTCGCTGCCCTCGCCTGCCTGAGCGTCCAGGCGATCCCCGCCGCGGCCGCCGGCGCGGGCGATGTGGTCTCCCGGGGCGTGACCATTCCCGCCTTCTACACGCCACCCGCAAGCCTTCCCGCGGCCGACGGCGCCCTGATCCGGACCGAACCCCTGCCGCTCGCCCTCAGCCTGCCCGGCCTCGACGGTCCGCTCCCCGGCACCGCGACCCGCCTGATGTACAAGTCCACCGACTCCAACGGCCGACCCGTCGCGGTGACCGGCGCCTACATCGAGCCCTCGGCCGCCTGGAAGGGCGGCGGCCCACGACCGCTGGTGGCCGTGGCCCCGGGCACCATGGGCCAGGGCGACCAGTGCGCGGCCTCCATGGGACTCGAGCACCCGCTCTCCCTGAACGGCGACACGGTGTCGGTCGGATACGAGGACCTCGCCATCTACCGGCTCCTGGCCGCCGGCACGGCGGTGGTCGTCACCGACTACGCCGGGCTGGGCGCGACCGACCGGCTCCACACCTACGTGAACCGCCTCGACGGCGGCCACGCGCTCCTCGACGCCGTCCGCGCCGCACGCGCGCTGACCGGTGCGTCGATCACCTCCACGTCACCCGTCGGTCTCTTCGGCTACAGCCAGGGCGGCGGCGCCAGCGCGTCGGCGGCCGAACTCCAGCCGTCCTACGCCCCGGACATCACGCTGGCCGGCACCTACTCCGGAGCACCGCCCGCCAACCTCACCGAGGTGATCAAGGGCATCGACGGCAGTGCCCTCGCCGGTGCCCTCGGCTGGTCCCTCAACGGCTTCCTGCAGTCCGACCCCGAGCTGCGGGCCATCGCCGACGCCCACCTCAACTCCGCCGGGAAGGCCGCGCTCAACGACCTCTCCACGATGTGCGTCGGCGACGCGATCTTCGGATACGCGTTCAAGAAGAGCAGGTCGTGGACGACGGACGGCCAGTCCGTCAGCGACATCGTGGAGAGCTCGCCGGAGCTCCGGGCCACGCTCGACAACCAGCGCATCGGCAGGCTGAAGCCCACCAGTCCGGTGCGCCTGATCACCGGCATCCAGGACGACATCGTGCCGCACGGCCAGGCACGTCAGCTCGCCGTCGACTGGTGCCGCAAGGGCGCCGACATCACCTACGACGCCATCAACCTGCCGAACCTCGGCGACGGACTGCTCACCAACCACGTCGTGCCCCTCATCACCGACCAGGGCGACGCCATCTCCTGGCTGACCGACCGCCTCGCCGGCAAGCGCGCCACCTCCAACTGCTGGACGATGCCTCTGCAGCCCTGAGCCACGTCGTGCGGGGCCCCGCGGCGCTCCAGGCCACCCGGGCCCCCCCCCCCCCCCGGGCCCCGCGCCCGGGGGAAGGACCGGGGTGCCCCGGGGGTAGGGGCCGGCCCCACCCCCAACAG
>NZ_JBHWVI010000385.1:0-4412 GCF_042737005.1 Streptomyces sp. NPDC060027 | reverse complement strand
CCCTGACGGCGAATCCCAGCCCGCTGCCCTGCTCCGCAGGAGTCCGTTTCCTCCCCAGCCTGAAGGCCGGGGTATCCACGGAGGAGTTCCGATGAACTGGTGCGTATTCGGTGGATCCTAGAAGCAGGCACTGACATCTCCCGCGTTCCTGCGCTGCATCACGGGAGCGCCTGCTCTGGGTAGGGACGGTGGCGGTGCTGCGGGCAAGGTCCCGGAGCTGGTGGACCACTGCACATCCCATCCGGGTTGCGCCGGCGCGGGACGGTACCCGGCGGCACGGGCGCGGGACGACAGGAGCCCGCACCCCTGGCGGGTGCGGGCTCCTGTGACGGGAAGGGGCGCGTCAGTTGGCGGCGTTGGCTCCGAAGTACGGGGAAGCATCCGTCGAGACGCCGACCGAGGACGGGGCGATGGAGCGCGCGCCGGTCGTGGTGATCCGCGTGCCGTCGGAGGGCAGGTACACCAGCGAGCCGTTGCCGGCGTTCTCGCCGAACGCGCCGACGGTCAGGTCCGCCCTGCCGTCGCCCGTGGCGTCGGTGAGCTTCACCTCTCCGCCGAACCGGTCGCCCTTCTCGTCCGAGCCGGGCACACCGGCCGTCGACTGGGCGAAGTACTGGTACCCCGACATGGTGTTCACGCCCGAGGCGGAGCCGTACAGCACGGTGACCGCGCCCGTGTCGACAACGCTGCCCAGATTCTCACCGGGGGCGCCGACCACCAGGTCCGTCATGCCGTCGCCGTTGATGTCGCCGAGGGACAGCTCGCCGCCGAACCAGTCGCCGCGCTCGGAGGAGCCGGGCACGTTGCCGCTGTTCTGGGTGACCGCGACCGTGGCGGCCGGGCCGTCGGCGGAACCGTAGACGATGTGCACCTTGCCGCCGGTGGTGGACTCGGGCACGGTCGGGCCGCCGTCGTCGGCCGGGTCCCAGTTCTGGCCGGTGACGATGTCGCCGAAGCTGTCGCCGTTGATGTCGCCGATACCGGTGATGAGCCCGCTCTTCAGTTCGCGTGCCTGGCCCGAGTCCAGGCCGGAGGCCGTGCCGGGCACGTACCAGTTGATGTAGTAGCCGTAGTCGCCGCCGTCCTGGTAGCCGTCGACGACCAGGTCCGTGCGCTTGTCGCCGTTGACGTCGCCCGCGGTGAGCATGAGCGTGCCGGTCTCGCCGCCGGTGATGATGTCCGTGGTCAGCGAGTAGCGGCCGCCGTAGGTGCCCGCCTTGGTGATGCCGCCCTTGAAGACGTACACCCGGTTCGACGAGGAGCCGACCGCGAGGTCCTCCGTGCCGTCGCCGTCGAAGTCGCCCGCGGCCAGCGCGCGGCCCCAGCGGTCGTGCGACGAGGGCGCCGCGTCCTTGACCGTCGTCGCGCCGGACAGGCCGCTCGCCGAACCCCACACCATGACGACGGTGCCGCCGTCGGTGTCGCCGTCCACGTCCTCGCGCTGCGCGGCGGCCGCGAGGTCGTCGTAGCCGTCGCCGTTGAAGTCGCCGTAGGCACTGACCCAGCCGAAGCCGTCCTCGGTCTCGGCGCTGCCGGGCACACCGGCGGTGTTCTGGCTGATCGTGGCGCGCTTCGTGGACGTCACGCCGCTCGCCGAGCCGTACAGGGCGACGATCTGGCCGGCGCCCTTCTTGCCGCCGACGGTGGACCAGCCGGCGGAGTACGCCACGTCTCCGTAGCCGTCGTTGTTGAAGTCCGCCACCGGGTGGTGGACGGAGTCGGCCGCCGTCGCCGTCACGGCCGTGAAGGAGAGCAGACCGCCCGTCAGCGCGGCAGCGGTCGCCGTCGCGAGGGTCAGTCGCAGATGCTTGTGCATGCGGGGTCTCCTGCTGCATGCGGGAGCGCCTCCCGGGCGCTCACAGCCAATTGGGTGCGTTCCGGCCGTGTTCGCCCGGAGTTCTACCCGGGCGCCACCGGCGGTTGGCGATCAGGAGACCGTCCGGACGGGGCGGGGGTTGTACGCGGGACCCCGGACTTCTTCGCCGATTCACGTGCCCGGTGCGGCGATCGGGGCGTACGGGACGCAACCGGACATCGTGCGTCCGGTGCGCCGCCGCTCCTCGCGAGCACGCCGCTGCTTGGGCCCGAGCCGCGAGGACCGCCCGGCCGGCCGGGCACCCGTCCGTACGGGCCCGCCGTCCGGACCCGTGCCGCGAGAGCCACGACCACGCGACACTTCGACAACAGGGCCTCCTGCTTCTCGCTGGACTCGACATCCGCGAGCTACCAAGAGGCCCTTCTTCCATGCCTCCACACCGAACAACTCACCCGAACCATGACCTCGCCCGCGTCAGTCCGGTCTTCAGACCTGCTTTCGACGGCCCTGGGGCAAGGCAGCGCACGGACACGGTCGGCGACCGGCTGACCGGCCGGCCTCAGGCTCCCGGTCCGCTCGACCTCTCGGTGGCGGCAGGGGCGGAGTCCTCGGTGCAGTAGCGCCGCAGGAGTTCCCGTTCGGCGTCCCGGTGCGGGAACATGAAGAAGATCAGCAGCGCACCCAGGGCGATCGCGGCCAGGCCGACGGTGTACGCCCAGTCGTCGCCGTGGAGGAACGACTGGCGTGCTGCCGCGACGATCTGGTCGGCGTAGCGGGGGTGCTGCTGGGCGACCTGCCCGGCGGAGGCGAACGACTTCGTCAGCTCGCTCTGGACCTGGTCCGACACGTCCTTGCTCTCGGGGGAAGCGGCGATCGCCGCGCTGAAGGCCGAGGCATAGCCGGCGGTGAGGAGCGCGCCCATGATGGACTGCATGATGGCCCCGCCGAGGTCGCGTTGCAGGTCGGCGGTGCCTGAGGCCATGCCGGCCCGTCGTACGGGCACCGATCCGGTCAGCGAGTGGGATGAGGGCGTCCCGGCGAAGCCGGCGCCGATACCGATGAGCACGTAGGCGAAGCCGATCTGCCAGTAGCCGCTGTCCTCGCCCCAGAACAGCAACATCCAGGCGAAGGCGAGGAAGAGGAACCCGTAACCGATCAGCAGGGTCGTGCGGGCGCCGCGTCTCTCGACCAGCTTCGCGGACCGTGGTGCCACGAGCACCATCATCACGACGAGGGGGAGGATGGCGGCGCCGGCTTCGACGGGGCTGTACTCGAGCACGTTCTGCAGGTACTGCTGGCTGATGAACGCCGACCCCATCATGGAGCCCCACACGATGATTCCCGCGCACGCGGCGACCCAGAACGTGCGCCGGCCGGCGATGTGGAGGTCGTACAACGGGTTCGGAGCCCGGCGCTGACGCCAGAAGAACGCCGCTCCGGCAGCCAGGGCGATCACGGCGAGGCCGACGACCAGTGACCCCTGGCCGGGGACGGCGGCGAAATTGATCGCCAGCACCAGTCCCGCGACCAGGAGGACGGAGAGGATGCCGCCGAGGTTGTCCACCGGTTCGGCCGACTCGTTGGCGTGCGCGGGGACGAACAGCAGGGCCATGACCAGCGCGACCACGGCGAGGGGCAGAGTGATCAGGAACACCGAACCCCAGTAGAAGCGTTCGAGCAGGGCGCCCGCGATCACCGGCCCGAGCATGGAGATGCCGCCGCCCAGGGCCGACCACAGCGCGATCGACTTCGTCCGCCCCGGCCCCGCCCACAGGGCGGTGATCAGCGCCAGGGTGGTCGGGTAGGCCATGCCGGCCGAGAGTCCGCCGAGGATCCGGGCCGCCACAAGGACGTTGTCGTTCGGCGCGTACGCGGCGAGCAGGCAGGCGGGGATGGACAGAGCGATGCCGAGGAGCAGCAGCAGCTTGCGGCCGTGACGGTCGCCGATCGCACCCAGATAGAGCACCGATGCGGCCAGGCCGAGGGAGTACCCCACGGCGATCAGGTTCAGCGTGGTCTGGGAGGAGTCGAAGGCCTTCCCGATCGCGGGCAGTGCCACGTTGGCCACCGACAGGTTCAAGTTGGCCACGGCGGCAACGATGATCAGGGACGTCAAGACGAGCGACGCCCGCGCCGGGGCCTCGCGCGGAACGTCGATGCGAGGCGCGCCGCTTTTCGACATGGAACCTCCGGGGCGAAGTTGGGCTTCGCGAGAGTCTTGCCTGATCCGCCGTGCCGCACATCGCCCCATTGGGATGACACGCCCGCTTAGGGTGTCGTGCCCGGTGGTTGCAGGGCCGGGTTCCAGGCGTGCGGGCATGTCCGGCGGCGACGCGAGCGGTGGGAGCGGTGGGAGCGGTGCCAACCTTGGACGTGGCGATGCCTGTTGAGGGGCCGTCTCACCGAAACCGACGCCTTCGGTCACGCAGAAAGGCGGGTCCGCCACCACTGGGGAAGTGACGGACCCGCCTTCGTCCACGTGCCATGTCCGTCCCCGGCGCGCGCGGTCTGCGAGGAAGTTCAGGGGGCGTCCGGCTCCGCCGATGTCGTGGGCGAGCCCGGCCCGACCTGTACTCGGCGGCCATCCGCCGGACGC
>NZ_JBHWVI010000384.1:0-4456 GCF_042737005.1 Streptomyces sp. NPDC060027 | reverse complement strand
TGGCAGATCTTCCGCAGATCCCGCATCAGCCCCAACCGCATGACCGTCATCGCCAAAGCCGTCCTCACCCTGGAGAGGCAACACTGAAAGTGCTCCTTGAATATTTTCTCATCGGTATGTGCTGGTTGCTTGATAAGCATGAGTGGTCCGCGGGCAAGGGTTCAAGGCCAAGGTTGGCGGGGTGCGGTCGGAGTGCCTGCCCGGCCGATCGAACCTGCCTGTCAGGGGACGCAGTCGCAGGGGGCGCGCCCGAACGGGGCTCCTGCAAGACGGCAGGAAGAGGAACCGATTTCCGCGGTTCCTACTCGGCGGGATCCCGCCGAGTAGAGTGGATGCTGGTGGGCAGGCTGCGCGTGGGTAGGCCCGGATGCTCTGGCCGGGCATGGGATCGCTCGGGAGATTGCCATGAACATGCCGGTCGATTCCGTACGGTGGCCTCTGGTGGGGCGGGCAAAGGAACTGGCAACCTTCACCAAGGTGTGGGCGGACCCGCGGTGCTCAGGGCTCGTAATTTCGGGACCCGCCGGGGTCGGTAAATCGCGACTGGCTGAGGAGTGCCTGGCCCAGGCTGTACGCCTCGGCTTTGAGGGAGGCCGGGCAACCGCGTCAGCGGCTGCGCATATGGTTCCGCTCGGCGCGATTGCACATCTGCTGCCACCAGGAGTGGACTTCTCGGATCCCGTGCAGGGCTTTGCCGAGATCATGAGCGCCCTGACCGGAGTCCATCGACACAAATGGGCGCTGATGGTAGATGACCTTCATCTGCTGGACGCAGTCTCAACACTGCTGCTGCGGCAGCTGATCGAGGCGAAGGCAGTCCGGCTGATCTGCGTGGTTCGCACTGGGGAGCCGCTCACGGAAGCAGTCCAAGCTTTGTGCGACGAGCAGTCCATGCATCCCATCGAACTGGCGGACCTGGAACGGCACCAGTCGGATGATCTTGTACGGACCATACTGGGGGGGCCGGTCGGCAGCCGTACTCTCCGTGAGCTGTACGAGGCATCAGACGGCAACGTGTTGTACCTCCATGAGCTGGTCCTCGGCGCCACGGCGGCTGGAACCCTGACCAGCGATGGAGAAATCTGGGAACTGGCCGAGGGACACCCCTCAGGCACGCCCAGGCTCGCTGAACTGGTCGGCGCTCGACTGGCGGCCGCCCACCCGGCTGGCCGGCCGGTCCTGGAACTATTGGCGCTGTGCGAGCCGTTGCCGCTAGCCGATGCCCAGGCCGTCATCGAGCCCGACGCTCTGGAAGCCCTGAAGAACTCACGGCTCATCAGAATGACGAGCGATCAACGGCGCACAATGGTGACACTGGAGCACCCGCTGTATGGTGAAGTCCTTCGGACCGACATGGCCCTGCGTGGCCGGGCAATGCTCTTGGACCAGGTGGAGCGCACCCTGGCTCACGGTGCAAGACGTCGCGACGATGCTCTGCACATCGCGATCTGGCGGCTGGCCGCTACAGGTACCGCCGACCCGGAGCTTCTTACGAGAGCTGCCGTCCTTGCCCGGCATGCTCATGACTACCAGCAGGTCGTCGCCCTGCTGGAGGCGCTGCCGCAGGCAGAGCGATCGTACGCCACGCTCCTGATGCTCGGCGAGGCCTACTTTCAGATGGGGCGCTGGGAACGCGCTGAGGAAGTGCTGGTCGACGCCGACACAGCAGCAGCCGATGAACAGGAAACGCTCGCCGTCACGCTGGCAAGAGCCTCGAGTCTGCTGTGGAGCAATGCCTCCTTTACCGCGCCCCTTGCTGTGAACAATGCCGCGCTCGACCGGATCGCCAACCCGGTGGGCCGACACCTGTTGAGGATCAACGAAGGCTTTCTTCGCATTGTGGCTGGCCAGCCTCTCGAAGGGCTCGTTCTGCTGGAGTCTTTGGAAGCCGATGCCGCAGATGCGGCCGACATCAACGCTTGGTTGCGCGGAGCCCTGATGAAACCGGCAGGGCTGGCAGCAGTGGGCCGTGCGGACGAGGCAGTGGCCCTGGCCGAACATGCCTATGCCGTCCATCTGCAGGTCGATGAGAGGGCACTCGTATCGCATCCTGCCGTCCAGCGGATTCCCTTCGTGTTTGCGCTCACCGAGTCAGGCCGTCTCACAGATGCCCGGCGTGAGGGAGAGAAGGTCTTCGCTGAACTTGCCGTCGATGGCACCCTTGTGCAGGTATGGATGGCGGTATTCCTCGGACGTATGGAATGGCTTTCAGGTCACCCCGTCGCATCGCGCCACTGGTGGGCTGAGGCCGCGGCCCTCGCCCGTGCCATCAACCACGCCAAAGTCCTTCGCCTAGTGCTCGCCGGACTTGCGGCATCGGCAGCGCTCCTGGGTGACCTGGCAGCGGCCGAGAACGCACTGTCGGAGCACCGCACCCTTCCGCCTTTGGAACCCGTGCTGCTCTCGGCCGGTGAAGAACGTCTTGGAGAGGCATGGTTGCTGGCCGTGCGAGGCCGGCTGGGAGAGGCGCGAACGGTACTGACGGAGGCTGCCAGAGCAGCTCGCAGAACGGGCCACATCACTTCCGAAGCGCTGCTGCTCACTGATGTGGCCCGGCTGGGGGGAGCAAAAGAGGTCAGGCACCGCTTGGCGGAGCTTGCACACGACTGCGACGGCACCTTCGTGGCTGCCCGCGCACATCTGGCGGAAGCGATGGCTGCGGACGATCCTCAACGACTCTTGGCCACTGCCGACGAACTGGAGAAGATCGGCGCCGATCTCCTGGCGGCCGAAGCCGCATCAGCTTCCTCGGCGGCCTGGCGGCGAGCGGGACAGCCCCATCGAGCCGCTACCGCTGCGCATCGAGCCCAGGTACTCGCAGCGCGCTGCCAGGAAGCCCGGACTCCTTTGCTGACCACGGCGAAGGCCGCCGCCGTCCTGACCGCCCGAGAGCACGAGATCGCGCTCCTCGCCGCCGCAGGCGTAAGCAGCAAGGACATCGCCGCCGCGTTGAAACTGTCACCGCGTACCGTCGACAATCACCTGCAGCACGCCTACACCAAACTTGGTGTCGCGACACGTCGCGAACTCGCCGACACTCTGGAGCCCAAGACCGGTTGATCCGGTGTCAAGGCAGCCCCTTCGAGCTGTGACCTGCAGCGGAGCGGGGCGCTGCCTCCCTCTTTGCCCAGAGAGGAGCGGGGCAATGGCTCGTTAAAGAGGTCGTTTTCATCTGCCTGCCCGCAAATAGACAATTTCTTGAAGGTCGGGAATGTGGTGCGGGAGTTAGCTTCGGTGCGGTTGGGGCACGCAGGTCGGATGGGGTGACGGGTGGGGCGGGATACGACTTGTGCCTGTCTCATTCCAGAAGGTCCGCTTCACTGCCTGCATGCTTCTGTCGGCATTGCGGTGCGCTGGGCGCACTCGCTTCGCAGCAATACGCCCCGAGTGTGACAATGCGACGTCCGTATCCGAGTGATCTGTCCGATGCTCGCTGGGAGTTGGTCGAGCCGGTCCTGGCTGCCTGACGCTTCGAGCGCCGCGGCAGGGCCCTGGACTTCGGCCGGCCACCCGAGCATGACCTGCGCGACATCATGGATGCGATCTTGTATGTGGACCGGACCGGGGTCCAGTGGCGCTACCTCCCGCATGACTTCCCGCACTGGAACACGGTCTACGGCTACTTCGCCAGGTGGCAGCGGGAAGGCGTGTTCGCCCAGCTCAATGGCCTGCTCAGGCAACTCTTACGACAGAAGGAAGGACGGGAGGCCGAACCGTCGGCCTGCGTGATCGACGCGCAGAGCGTGAAAGCCTCCACCAGCGTGCCCGCCTCCGGCCAGGGCGTCGATGCCGGGAAGAAGATCGTCGGGCGGAAGCGGAGCATCGTCACCGACACCGTCGGCCTTCTCCTCGCCGTACTGGTAAACGCGGCAAGCGTGCAGGACTCCATCGCCAGCACCCAGCTTTTGGACCGGGTCGCCGCCGAACATCCCCGCGTCCGCAAAGTGTGGGTCGACGGCGGCTACCGTCAGCACCTCGTCGAGCACGCAGCCGCCCTCGGCATCGACATGGAAATCACTCAACGCAAGCCCGGGACCAGGGGATTCACCCCGATCCCCAAGCGGTGGGCGGTCGAGCGGACCTACGGCTGGCTCATGCTCCACCGCCGCCTGGCCCGCGACTACGAGACCTTGTCCGTTCGCTCCGAAGCCATGATCCACATCGCCATGACCGACCTCATGGCCCGCCGCCTCGCCAGCGAGAACACCATCTCCTGGCGCGACCCGACACCGCAGACCAAACAGCAGATTCCGGGATAAAACAACGGGAGAAAACGACCTCTAAGAGCAATGCCGTTGCTTTTGTCGTGGGCGTAGGCTGGTTGGCAGTGGGTCCCGGGGGTGGTTGGGGTGGCTTCGAGCGCGTCGGACTTATCGGGTCTGGGTCTGCTGACGTGGGTGTATCCGCCGGGGTTGGTGGACCGGGTGGTGGCTGCGTGCGGGCGTTCAGAGCAACG
>NZ_JBHWVI010000383.1:0-4567 GCF_042737005.1 Streptomyces sp. NPDC060027 | reverse complement strand
GGGCGGCCGGGGCCCTGTCGCGCGGAGAGGGATCCTGATCCGCCGGTGGCACGTCCAACCCGCAAGGAGGCCACCCCATGCGTCGAACGACCCCCACCCGGACCATCGCCCTCACCGCCCTGATCCTGCTCCTCGCGGGCTGCGGCACGCAGAGCGGAGGCGACGCGGGCGGCAGCGGCACCGTGTCGCCGTCGCCCACCCCGTCCCCCCGGGACTGCGCCACGGCGAAGGCGGAGCTCGGCGCCGCCGACACCGGCGACACGTACTGTCTGGCGCCCGGCGAGACGATCCGTGTCTCGCTGGACGGCACCACGCGCAAACCCTGGGCGCCCGTCAAGGCCGCCGGCAGCGCGCTGGAGGCCACCAACAGCGGCATCGTCCTCCAGCCGGGCGACGCGTCCGCCGCCTACCAGGCGGTCTCGCCGGGAACGGTCCGGCTGACGTCGTCCCGGCCGATGTGCCCGAGCGATCCGGCCCGGGTCTCCTGCGACGGGCCTCAGGAGTGGGCGGTCACCGTGGTGGTGACGAAGGAGTGAGGCCGCGGCGGCCGCCCGGCCTCCTGGCGGGGGCCGGCGGCCGCCCTGAGCTGACGGTCCACGCGCCGCTCGCGCGCGAGCCCGATCAGGGAGGGGAGCGCCACGACCGCGAAGATCCCGAGAACGGCCAGGATTCCGACGAGGTTGTCCATCACTGAGTTCATGGACACTAGTGTCGCGTCGATTACTCCTTACCGTCAGTGGCAGAACTGCCGCACACCCTCGAATTACTGCCACTTCCAGGGCACACTGGGGACATGCTGAACAACGTGGCGGCCGTCCTGCTCGACGGCGTGCATCCCTTCGAACTCGGCGTCGTCTGCGAGGTGTTCGGCCTCGACCGTAGCGACGAGGGCTTGCCCGTCTACGAGTTCGCGGTCGTCTCCGCCGAAGGGCCGACGCTCGGCACCCATGTCGCCGGGTTCACCGTCTCCACCCCGTACGGTCTCGACCGGCTCGAAGAGGCCGACCTGGTGGTGGTGCCCGCCGGGGACACCTACGCCGTGCGCGGCTATCCGCCCGAACTGCTCGCGTCGCTGCGCCGCGTGGTGGACCGCGGGGCCCGGGTCCTCAGCGTCTGCTCCGGGGTCTTCGCGCTCGGCGCGGCCGGGCTCCTGGACGGCCGGCGCTGCGCCGTGCACTGGCAGCACGTCGACGGGCTGGCCCGGCAGTACCCGCGGGCGATCATCGAGCCGGACGTCCTGTACGTGGACGAGGACCCGGTGATCACCTCGGCCGGCACCGCCGCCGGGATCGACGCCTGCCTGCACATCGTCCGCAAGGAGCAGGGTCCCGAGGTGGCCAACTCCATCGCCCGCCGCATGGTGGTGCCGCCGCACCGCGACGGCGGCCAGGCCCAGTACATCGAGCGGCCGCTGCCCCGCTCACGGTGCGACACGGTCGGCGAGGTGCTGGTGTGGATGCAGCAGCACCTCGACGAGGAGACGACCGTCGAACAGCTCGCGGCCCGTGCCCATATGGCGCCGCGCACCTTCGCGCGCCGCTTCCAGCAGGAGACGGGGACCACGCCGTACCGCTGGATCCTGCGCCAACGGGTCCTGCTGGCACAGGAGTTGCTGGAGGCCACGGACGAGACGATGGACGCGATCGCGGGCCGCGCCGGCTTCGGCAACGCGGCGGCGCTGCGCCATCAGTTCGTACGGAGTCTGGGGACGACTCCGCAGGCGTACCGGCGCACGTTCAGGGGCCCGAAGGCGGCCTGAACGTGCGCCGGTGGACGTGCGGGCCGGACACCGGCCGGGCCGGGCGCCCGACCGCCTCAGCGGGGACGGGCCTTCAGCCGCAGCTCGTCGGGCCGCAGGGTGATGCCGACGCGGGTCGTGCCGTTGGACCCGCGCACCGGCTCGAAGCGCCACCGGGACGCCACGGTCGCGGTGATCAGGCTGAGCAGCGCCATCGAGAAGTGGTCACTCGGGCACTTGCGGTTGCCGACACTGAAGGGGCGCATCGCGTACTTCGGGATGTCCGTGGAGCGTTCCGGAAGCCAGCGGTCGGGATCGAAATCCAGATGCTCCCGGTACGACCGCGGGTCGCGCTGGATCGCGTACGGACTGTAGATGATGTCGGCACCGGCCGGAATGCGATAGCCACCCAGCTCGGTTTCGGTCACCGCGCGCCGCGTCAATATCCATACGGCGGGGCGCAAACGCATCGCCTCGACGACGACATTGTTCGTGTGCGACAGCTTCCGGACGTCGTCGAATCCGACGGGCCGGTCTCCGGCGATGGATTGGACCTCTTCGGCCACCTTGTCCGCCTGTTCCGGATGTTCCGTCAGGACTTGAAGCAGCCACATGATCGTGGAGGCGATGGTTTCGCTGCCGGGAGTGAGTATCGCGACGACTTGGTCGTGGATCTCCTGTTCGTCGATGGGGTCGCCGTCGTCGTTCTTCGCTTCCAGCAATGCCGTCAGCAAATCGTCCGGCTTTTGACCAGATGCCCGTCGCTCGTCGATGATCTCGTCGACGAGCGCATGCAAATCGGCCAATGCCCGGTCGAATGCGCGCATCGAAGGAAGCGGGAGCCGATAGAGCGGCCCCGCGGGTATGACCATGCGCCGGTACATGCCACGGAACACGGTGGCGAGGGCGAGGCTCAGCCGCTCGGCACGCTCGTCCATGAACCGGCCGCGCAGCAGACAGCGGGCGGCGACGCGGACGGCGACGCGGAACGACTCGGAGGTGCAGTCGACGGCCGTCCCCGGCTCCCAGCGGGCCGCGAACGCGCGCGCCTCCTCCTCCATGATCGGGCCGTACTCGGGGATGATGTCGAGCCGGAACGCGGGCTGAATGGTCCGCCGCTGGCGCCGGTGCTGCGGCCCGTTGGCCGTGGCGACGCCCTGCTTGCCCAGCAGCCCTTCGAGCGACTCCCACAGGGGGCCGCCGATCTCGTAGTCGGGGCTGAGCGCCAGCGCCCCGGTGAGCGCGGGGGTGGTGACGGCGTACACCGTCTTGGGGCCCATCCTGAGCCGCACGACGTCGCCGTGGTCGCGCAGCTGGGCGAGGAAGCCCAGCGGGTCGCGCACCAGCTTCCAGCCGTGCCCGAGACCGGGCACCCCGCCTCCGGCGATGGGCGGGACGGACAGCTCCCGCACCTCGGACACCTCGGGTCGTACCGACTCGACGGTCATTTCTCACCTACCGCTTCGTTGTTGACGTACGGGGGTGTGGAGCGGTCGTCCCAGCTGTCGACCATGTACCGGCCCGACTCGTGGTGGAACCAGTACACGGAGCTGAACCAGTTCCGCATATTTCCGAGGCACGCCCTCACGGCGGCACTGGTCTCTTTTCCTCGCACGGTGCCGTCCGCGAGCGTGTCGGCGAGCCTATATACGTCCTGCTCGGTGATGAGGAATTGCTCGATGCATTCCTCGATCCGCCGCCTCACTTCGGTGACGGCTTCTTCGAGCGTCAGCCCCTGATGGTGAATGAGACTGATTCCGAGATTGTGGACCTCGTCGCCCGCTATTTCCTTGGGCAGTGAACAGAGGTCGTTGTACCAGGCGGCGAATTCCTGACTGAGCAGTGCCGCACGGTGGAATGCGGGATGCAGCCGCACTTTGTTGGGGATTTCCTGGCCCGCACTCGGTTCCAGAAGGTCGGTCCAGATCCAGTGCGCAAAGGTGAGCCGGCGGAGTTCGAGGTATTCACCGACCGTGGGGACGGTGCCGGAGGTACGGTTCCGGAACTCCCGGTCGTACGCCTCGATCACCGCGTGGAAGTGGAGCGCGAACCGTTTGTTCCAGTTCTCGCCGAGGAACGAGTACAACCGCACCATGCTGTCCGCGAACCCCGCCACCAGGGGATCCTGGTGGTGCAGATGGTCCCCGGGGGCGTCGAGGGCCGCGTGAAGCTGCACCCTGAGCCTGCGCCAGGCGTCCACCCGTCCGTGGATGACATCGCGGTCGTGCCGGTCGTCCCAGACGAAGAACCACGCGCTGTAGTCCGCTATCGCCTGCATGACCTCGTCGGGGGCGCCAATGTAGTAGCCCGCCATGAGGTCCGTGTAGCACAGGCCGTCGGCATATTCCTCGACCGTGTCCGCGGACATCAGTCGTTTTTCGAGGAGCCAGATCCGGGTCTTCTCCTGGAGCTTGGGCCAATACGGGTGCAGTTGACGGGGAAACTCGGATTCGATCACCGGGAGAGAGAGCGCCGGTGGTACCGCGATCGCTGTCGATGAAGAGCCGTATGAGAAAGCACGCACGAACAAACCCCTCTCAGCCGCCTGTTGACGCCACGCCCCCCAAGCCGTGCCGGGCGTGCGCCGTTGCGTATCCCCGCACTTCCCATTCAGCACCACAACTGACCGTTCTGGGAACGGATTTGGCCCACTGACTACCTCAGCATGCCGAGAATCTCCCCTTGTGTGACTGAATCCGGATCATCGAGGGAGCACAAGGGATCGAACGTGCGACGTACATGCGAACGGTGGCGGGTGGGGGGGGTGACCCCCCCCCGGCCCCGTGGGGCCGACCCCCCAGGGGGGGGGGGGGGGGGGGTATTAACAAA
>NZ_JBHWVI010000382.1:0-4585 GCF_042737005.1 Streptomyces sp. NPDC060027 | reverse complement strand
ACCCGGGAGTGCTCCACCCGCCCGCCCGGTGGTCGCCGGTGTCAGCGCCCGGCGCCGAGTCCCAGGTCCGACGCCTGTCGACGGCGTCCCCCGGGCGTCGGGATCCGCCCGCCGGTCGGCCCCGTGCGCAGCCGTCGCCGTACGCCGCGCACGAGGGTGTCCGCCGTGAAGCCGGCGCCGTGCACGAAGCGCATGGCGGGACCGAAGCCGGACGCGGTGATCAGGCCCGCCATGAAGAGGCCCGGCACCGACGACTCGAAGTCCCGGCCGATGCAGGGCGACCCGTCGGGCAGCGCCGACAGACTCGCGCGCAGATCGTCCGTGAGCAGGCCGAGCCGCTCGCGCCGCGCCCTGAACCCCGTTGCCGCGATGACGTGATCGGTCTCCAGGCACGTCGGCGTGCCGTCCCGGTCCACCGTTTCGAGCCGTACGCCGATGCCCGAGCCGTAGGCCGACGTGACCTCGTGACCCAGCATCAGCTCGACCACCGGTTCGACGCGGTCGCGCACCCACCAGGCGCCTGCCGGGCCGAGCGCGGTGGCCGCGATCCGCGTCCGGGTGGGTTCCGGGAGCCGGCGGAAGAGGCCGGGGCGCTCGGCGTAGAACCAGTTGCGCCAGCCGCAGCCCAGACCGCTGTGCGGCGCGCGTGCGGACCGCCACCACGGCCGCTCCAGGGCGGGCGGCACGTCGTTCCAGTTCAGCCGGTCGGCGCGGGCCAGGACCCTTGCCCGGGTGCCCTGTTCGGCGAGCAGGGCCGCCGTCTCCAGGGCGGCCTGGCCGCCGCCGATCACCGTGACGTCACGGCCCCGGAAGCGGGAGAGCTCACCGTGGTCGGTGCTGTGCGACGCCTGCTCGGGTCCGAGGCCGCTCAGCGCAGCCGGCATCTCGGCGAAGGGCATCACGCCGATGGCCAGGGCGACCGTGCGGGCGCGCAGCACCTCGCCGTCGTCGACCAGGGCCTCGAAGCCCCCGGGGCAGGTCCGCACGCGTACGACCATGCGTTCGTCGACGTCGGGCACGGCGTTGCGGGCGAACCACAGGCCGTAGGAGGCGAACATCTCGACCGGGATCGGCTCTCCGTGCCGGACCTCCACACCCCGGCCCGCGCAGTACGTCTCCAGACGCCTGCGGCCGTCGGGGTCGGAGAGGCTGGACGCCCACGGCTCCGACTTCAGGAACATGCCGCGGGGCATGTGGTCCCGCCAGGACGCCATGGGCCGGCCGAGGACGCGCAGGCTCAGCCCGGTCGCCGCGGCGTGGGACGCGATGGACAGGCCGTAGGGGCCGGCTCCCACCACCAAGAGGTCGTACATCAGCAGCTGCTCGCTTTCTCGTCGTCGGCAGGGGCATGGGCCAGGGACCCCGAGGGCAGGGCGGTCACGGCGGTGGGCACCTGGGCGGAGCGGGGGTCCTTGCGCGGAACCGGCCCACCGCGCGGTCGTACGACGGTCGGGTCCGCGCGGATCGCTCTCTCCACCGCGGCCGCCGTGACCCGCGGCGGCCCGACCACCGTCCCGGCCGCCTCCCGCGGCGGCCCGACCACCGTCCTGGAGGTCTCCCGCGGCGGCCCGACCACCGTCCCGGCCGCCTCCCGCGGCGGCCCGACCACCGTCCTGGAGGTCTCCCGGGGCGGCCCGACCACGGTCCCGTAGGCCTTGGCCGCCCCGTTCGTGTCCGCTGTCCCGTCCGGGTCCGCGGCGACCGGTCCGCGCACCAGCCGGCCGGCGCGCTGCGTCAGGCGCAGCGACACATGGCGGGCCCACAGGCCCCACAGCGCCCGCCCGGGGGCGCGGTCGTCCACCGCGTGCCAGGCCAGTTCGCGCCCCGCGGACCGGGGACGCAGCGCCCCGAGCGGCGCGTAGTTCTCCACCACGAACGCGCGGCCCGGCAGGGGCACCGGAGCGGGCAGCGGACGGTGGGTCAGATCCAGGTGCAGGGCGCGTACGACGTCCAGGCCCGCCCCGTCCTCGAAGAGCCGGAACTGGGCACCGGGGCGGGGGTTGAAGTCGAGCAGGTGGTAGCGGCCCGCGGCGGCGTCCCTGCGGAAGTCGAGGTCGAAGATGCCGCGGTAGCCGAGGACCTCGGTGAGCCGTTCGACGATGGCCTGGAGGTGCGGGTTGGGCGTCCAGCGGCCGACCACCGTGAGGCCCGCGCCGCGGGGCCAGGCGCGGTGCTTGCGGCCCGGGCCGCCGCCGTGCGTCACCCCGTACCGGTCGACGTAGCCGTGGAAGAACCAGTCGCGGTCGGGCCCCGGCGGCAGGAAGGACTGGAGCAGCAGCCGACTGCCGGCCTCCTCGGTGCGCGAGTACAGCGCGCGCGCCTCCTGGGCCGAGCGGACCACCACCGTGCTGCGCAGGCCCGTTCCGGCCGGGACCAGCCACGGGCGGCTCCACTTGGCCACCAGGGGCAGCCCCAGCCGCCGGGCCGCCGCGGCCGCCTGCGCCGGGCTGTCGGGAATCAGGGTCACCGGGTGCGGAACGCCCACGCTCTGGCAGACGGCGGCCAGTTCGGCCTTGTCGGCGACGCGTTCGGCGAGGGCGCCGGGCTGCTTGGGCAGCAGATACCCGGCGGTGAGTTCCTCGCCCAGACGGCTCACCGCCAGGGCGCTCGCGTCATCCATCGGCACCAGTACGGCGGGGCGGGAAACCCGGGCGGCCACTCGGCGCAACACGGCGGCGATGTCCGCGGTGGACGAACCGGGTGGTGGCGGGGGGTGCATCGCGCACACAAAGCGCGATCTGCGGACGGGACTTCCCTCGGAATCGGCGACGAGGTGCACCTCCACACCGGCTCTGCCGAGTGAGCGTACGGCCCCCAGCGTTCCGTGGTGAAAGGGATTCCGGTCAATGCGCAGCAGGACGGCGGGGACCCGGGTGTCGAGAATCGGCACGGGCTTTCCTTCGGATCGGCGACAAGGTCGGCGACGGGATCGGGAACGGATCGGGAACGGGGTCGGGCGCACGGTCGGGAGGAATCGGGAAGGACGTGGTGACCGTGCGGGTCACCCTTGCGAGTGATCAGCAGGGGTGCGTGCCGAAGCCTCGGTTGGCTGAATGGGAATTCATATGACTGAGTGTCAGTAATCGGAAATGGAAATCCGAGGATCAAGAGGGAGAGAGGAGCAGGCATGGCCCCACAGCAGCAGCGGCCCCGGAACAGAAGGCTGGCGTTCGTCGCGGCCGGCATCGTCACGTCGGTCGCCCTTGCGTCGGGTCCGGGATACGCCGTGGGCGCCGGGGTGGTGCGGGTCGGCGACCCGCCGGCTCCGACACCCACGGTGGTGACACCGCTCGCGACCTCCTCGACCGAGGCCGGTGTCAGGGCCGCGACCCAGCCGCCGACGCCCGCACCCGCTCCCACCGGGCAGGTCACGGCTTCCGCCGTAGCGGCGCTGCCCGTCGCGACCGGGGTGAAGCCCACGTCAGCCGCCAAGCCGGCCCCGGCCGAGCCGCCGGCCTTCGGCGCCTATCTCGACTACGGGATCAGGGGTATCGCCCGGATGGAACAGCTCAGCCAGTGGCTGGGCGGCACCGAGTTGCGGGTCGGGCACACGTATCTGCCCGGCGACCGCTGGAGCAACATCGAGGGCGCGCCCGGATTCCTGGAGGCCTGGGCGGACTGGCGCCGTGAGAAGGCCGACCGGATGCTCGTCCTCAACGTCCCGATGATGGAGCGCAACGAGGACGGGCTTTCCGACGGCCATGTCGGCCTCCTGCTGCGTGAGGCCGCCGCCGGAGAGTTCGACCACCATTTCCGCGCGCTCGCCGAGCGGCTCGTCGAGCTGAACGTGCCCGACACCGTCATCGTGCTCGGCTGGGAAATGAACGGCATCACATACACCCATCGCTGCGGTCCCGACCCGGAGGCCTGGAAGAAGTACTGGAACAGAATCGTCACCACCATGCGGGCGGTGCCGGGACAGAGATTCCGGTTCGACTTCGCCCCGAGCCGCGGCCAGGACGCCATTCCCTGGACCGAGTGCTATCCGGGGGACGACACGGTCGACATCATCGGCATGGATTCGTACGACCAGCCGTCGGGACTCTCGTTCGACGAGCAGGTGAAGGAGCCGTACGGGCTTCAGGAGCAGGTCGACTTCGCGAAAGCCCACGGGAAGGCCATTTCCTATCCCGAATGGGGACTCTTCCACAACGGCGACAACGCGGATTACGTGAAGCGCATGCTCGCGTGGATCGACGAGCACAAGCCGTTGTACAACACGCTCACCGACTACTGCCCGCACGGCGTGTGGCAGTGCGAGGACAATCCGCAGGCCTCCCAGGTCTACCGTGCCGCGCTGTCCCACCTCGCCGACCCGGTCACCGACCCGGCGACGGACCCGGTCACCGACCCGGTCACCGATCCGGCGACGGACCCGGCGACGGACCCGGCGACGGACCCGGCGACGGACCCGGTCACCGACCCGGCGACGGACCCGGTCACCGACCCGGTCACCGATCCGGCGACGGACCCGGCGACGGACCCGGTCACCGACCCGGCAACAGACCCGACCCCGACGCCTGTGCCGGCTTCGACGCCGACGCCTGTGCCGATCCCGACCCCGACGCCTGTGCCGGCTTCGACC
>NZ_JBHWVI010000381.1:0-4645 GCF_042737005.1 Streptomyces sp. NPDC060027 | reverse complement strand
CGGGTCGGGCGGGGCGCCGCCCCCTCGCGTCATACCGCAGGACTACGCGGAGTTGAGTCCGGGGAGTGACGCTTCGAACCCGCCGATTTGGTCAGATGGACAACACCACTCCTCACCGGTTCGGGTGAGAATGGCGGCTTAGGGGTGGAGCAGGGCACGACGGTAGGGCCGCCGCCGACGACGGAGGTAAGGCACACATGGCACCGTACGCATCCGACGACAGCGCGAGGGCCACCGAGGCCGACGACGCCGACGACCCGCGCGCCGGGCGACGCAAGGCCGCGCGGTACGTCGTTCCGGTCGCGGTGGTGGGGGTGGCGGCGGCGACGATCGGGCTCGTCCCGGCACTCGCCGACTCCGGAGACCCCGACCTGCCGAAGGTCACCGCTCAGCAACTCATCGAGAAGATCGCCAAGTCGGACGTCCAGCAGCTGTCCGGCACGGTCAAGATCAGCACCGATCTCGGACTGCCCAACCTGGGCGGCCTGGAGAGCAGCTTCGCGTCGGGTGCCGCCCGAGGCGACGGAGGCTCCTCCGCGGACCCGCAGTCCAAGCTCCTCGAACTGGCCTCGGGCACGCACACGCTGCGCGTCGCCGCCGACGGCCCGGACAAGGGCAAGGTCTCCCTGCTGGAGGGTGCCGCCGAGTACAGCGTCATCCACAACGGCAAGGACGTGTGGGGGTACGACAGCAAGTCGAACGAGGTCTACCACGCGACGTCCGCCGAGTCCGGGGGCGCCGGGGAGAAGGCGCCGCGGGATGTCCCGGCCACGCCCAAGGGTCTCGCCGACGAGGCCCTCAAGGCCGTCGACGAGACGACCTCCGTGACCGTCGACGGCACCGCGCATGTCGCGGGCCGCGACGCCTACAGGCTGGTCATCAAGCCCAGGCAGTCCGGCTCCACGGTCGGCGCGATCAGCATCGCGGTGGACGCGAGGACGGGTCTGCCGCTGAAGTTCACGCTGACCCCGGCGAGCGGTGGCGCGGCCGTCGTGGATGCGGGCTTCACCCGGGTCGACTTCTCCAAGCCGGCCGCGTCGACCTTCGCCTTCACCCCGCCCAAGGGTGCGAAGGTCACCGAGGGCGACGAGCGCGAGGGTCTGAAGGGCGGCAAGCCGAAGGAGCTGCGCGGCGGCACCTGGAAGGGCGCGGAGAAGGCGCGACCGCAGGCCGAGGAAGGTCTGGCCGGGGGCCTCGACGGCCTGAAGATCATCGGCGAGGGCTGGAACTCCATCGCCGAGTTCGAGACCGGAGGCGAGGGACTGCCGACCGGCGCGTCCGGCTCGACCGGCAACAGTGACGTCGACGGCTTCCTGAACTCCCTCGGCGACCACGTCACCGGCACGTTCGGCTCGGGCACGGTCTTCTCGACCCGCCTGGTCAACGCGCTGATCACGGACGACGGCAAGGTGTACGCGGGTGCCGTCACCAAGGCCGCGCTGGTGAAGGCGGCCAACGCGGCCCAGTAGGTCCCAGGAGAGCCGAACCGAGGGAGCCCATGGAGGAGCTGTCCGCCGTCGAGCCCGATCCGGCGCAGGCCGAGGGCGGCGCCGTGTCCGCCGAACAGGCGGGCAGTGCCCGCACGGCGCCTGCCCGGAAGCCGGAAGGCACCGGCGCCGTGCCAGCCGGGAGAGCGGGTGAGGTCGACGTCGTGCCCGCGGGCGAAAGCGACGCGGCACCGGCGAGGCGAGCCGCAGGCACCGCCCCCGCGCCCACCGCCACCGCGCCCACCTCGATCACCGAGGACGCGGTGATCGCCACTCGCGCGCTGAGCAAGCGCTACCGCGGCGGACAGCTCGCCGTCGACGGCCTGGACCTGACCGTCCCGGCGGGCAGCGTCTTCGGCTTCCTCGGGCCGAACGGCTCGGGCAAGACCACCACCATCCGCATGCTGATGGGCCTGATCGAGCCGACGTCGGGCACGGCCCGCGTGCTGGGGCAGCCCATGCCCCGGTCCGCGCGGGCCGTGCTCCCGCACGTAGGGACGCTGATCGAGGGGCCCGCCCTGTACGGCTTCCTCTCCGGGCGGGACAACCTCCTCCGGTACGACGCCGCCGACCCGACCGCCGATCCCCGGACCCGGCGGACACGCGTCGCGGCGGCCCTCGACCGGGTCGGACTGACCGCCGCCGCGGGCAAGAAGGCGAAGGCGTACTCCCTGGGAATGAAGCAGCGGCTCGGACTCGCGGCCGCGCTGCTCCAGCCCCGCCGCCTGCTCGTCCTGGACGAGCCGACCAACGGTCTCGATCCCCAGGGCATGCGCGAAATCCGCTCATTGGTAAGGGAGTTGGCCTCGGACGGCACGACCGTCTTCCTCTCCTCCCACCTCCTCGACGAGATCGAGCAGGTCTGCACACACGCGGCCGTGATGGCGCGGGGCCGGCTCATCACCCAGGGCGCGGTCGCGGACCTCGCGGCGGGTGCGCGGGGCCGGTTGGTGGTGACCACCCCGGACGCGGGGGACGCGGCCCGGGTCCTCAAGGAACAGGGCGTCGCCGATCTCGTCGTGACCGAGACAGGGGTGACCGCGGAGCCGCCCGACCGCGAACTCGCCGAACTGAACGCCGCGTTGGTCACGGCGGGCGTCCGGGTCCGTGGCTTCGGGGTCGAACGGGCCTCGCTGGAGGACGCGTTCGTGGCACTGACCGGGGAGGGCTTCGATGTCGCGGGCTGAGACGCTGCGCGTGGGGGCGGAGGCCGGCCGTGCACCGAGCCCGCTGTGGACGCTCGGGCTCTTCCGCAGTGAGCTCGTCACGACCTTCCGGCGCTGGCGGACGATCGCCCTGCTCGGCGTGCTCGCGGCCGTGCCGGTCCTCATCGGCATCGCCATCAAGATCGAGACGGGTGACGGTTCGAGCGCGGGCGGTGGCGGAGGTGAGGGACCCGCGTTCATCGCGCAGATCACCAACAACGGTCTGTTCCTGGTGTTCACCGCGCTGGCCGCGACCCTCCCCTTCTTCCTGCCGATGGCGATCGGCGTCATCGCGGGCGACGCGATCGCCGGCGAGGCGAACGCGGGGACCCTGCGCTATCTCCTCGTCGCGCCCGCCGGCCGCACCCGGCTGCTGCTCACGAAGTACGCGACGACGATGACGTTCTGCCTGGTCGCGACCCTGGTGGTGGCCGTCTCGGCGCTCCTGGTGGGCGTCCTGCTGTTCCCGCTGGGCGAGCTGACCACCATCTCCGGGACCCGCATCAGTTTCACCGAGGGACTCGGCCGCGCGCTGCTCATCGCCCTCGTCGTGGCCGCGTCACTGACCGGCGTCGCGGCACTCGGCCTGTTCGTCTCGACCCTCACCAACAGCGGCATCGCGGCCATGGCGACGACGGTCGGCCTCCTCATCACCGTCCAGATCCTCGACCAGATCCCCCAGCTGCACGCGCTCCAGCCGTACTTCTTCTCCCACTACTGGCTGTCCTTCGCCGACCTCATGCGGGACCCGGTCTACTGGGACGACCTGGTGCACAACCTCGGCCTCCAGGGGCTGTACGCCGCCGTGTTCGGGTCGGCGGCGTGGGCGCGGTTCACGGCGAAGGACATCACCGCCTAGACGGGGGCGCGGCTCAGCCCTCGTACGGGAAGCGGGCGAGCGGCGGTTCCTGTGCCGCGAAGAAGGTCTTCGCGCGGGCCAGCGCCTCGGCGTCGTTCAGGACATCGCCGCGCCCGCTGCCGTTGCCGAGCAGCACCCCGCCGAAGCGCATCTTCATGTACGCCGCCGAGTGGCTCAGCGTGCCGATCAGCGGGTCGGCGACCTCCTGCTCCTCGTGCGCGAGCGCGGTGACGCCCCAGAGGGTGCGACCGGCCATGGTGGCCTTGAAGTCGATGCCGGGCGTGCGCAGCCAGCCCGACCAGTAGTCCAGGTAGCGCTTGGTCAGTCCGGACACGGAGTACCAGTACAGCGGCGAGGCGATCACGATGTCGGTGGCCGCGAGCGTGGCGTCGAGCAGCATGCCCGCGGTGCTCCCGGCGGGAGGGCGCACATGGTCGCTGTCGCGGCGCAGGTCCACGAAGTCGGGGAGCGGATGCTCGGCGAGGCTGAGCCAGCGCTGCTCGGCGTCGGCGGGCAGTTGCTCGGCGGCCTCGCGGGCCAGCAGCTCGGTATTGCCACCGGTGCGGCTGCTGCCGAGCAGGAACAGGAAATGGCGGGTCATGGTTCCCCCTGGAGTACACGCCACGAACGACGTCCGATTACATGCGTGCACAATATATGCACACGCATACAGCAGTCCAGGGCGGACCTGAGGCGACCTTCGAACCCACACCCACGCGCCCGCGGCCGTCCCCGCTGTCCGCACCACGGAACCGGCAACGCCCCGTCCGCACACGGAGGTCCCGCCCCCCCGTCCGCACACGGAGGGCCCGCCCCCCGTCCACACACGGAGGGTCCGCCCCCAACCTTCCTTCGCCCCCTCCGCCCCTACCCTTCCCACCCCTGGGGCTCCGCCCCAGACCCCGCTCCTCAAACGCCGGAGGGGCTGAAATTTGCCCCCGGAGCCGAAAGCGCATCAGTGGGCCGACGCCCAAGCTCCCGCGCACCCGCAGCGGGCGTCGCACGGGAGGGGCCGTGCCGGTACATCCCTATGTCCGTCGCTTACGTTCGGATCGAGCAGCAGTTCGCACAGGTAGCCCACGTCTGATCCAGCG
>NZ_JBHWVI010000380.1:0-4657 GCF_042737005.1 Streptomyces sp. NPDC060027 | reverse complement strand
GTCGCCGGGATGGCCGGGGCGATCCTGCCCGGCTGCGAGTGCGCTTCCGTGCCCGTCGCCGGGGCGCTGGTGCGCCGCGGTGTCACTCCTGCGGCGGCTCTGGCCTTCCTGCTGTCCGCACCCGCGATCAACCCGATCGTGCTGACGGCCACGGCCGTCGCCTTCCCACGGAACCCGGAGATGGTCCTCGCCCGTTTCGTGGCGAGCCTCTTCGTGGCCTGCGCGATGGGCTGGCTGTGGCAGCGTCTCGGTCGTACCGACTGGCTGCGCCCGCCGGGCCGCCCGGCGCACGAAGGCCTCGGCAAGGGAGCGGCGTTCTGGGGCTCGGTGCGGCACGACGTGATGCACGCGGGCGGGTTCCTCGTGCTGGGCGCGATGGCCGCGGCCACGCTCAAGTCCGTCGTCCCGGCCAACTGGCTGCAAGCCGCTGCCGGGAATCCGGTGGTGTCGATCCTCGCCCTCGCGATCCTGGCCGTGCTGCTGTCGATCTGCTCGGAGGCCGACGCGTTCGTGGTCGCCTCGCTGAACCAGTTCTCGCTCACCGCCCGGCTGGCGTTCCTCGTCGTCGGACCGATGATCGACCTGAAGCTCTTCGCCATGCAGGTCGGCACGTTCGGCCGCGGATTCGCCCTGCGGTTCGCGCCCACCACCTTCGCCCTCGCGATCCTCATGTCCGTTCTGATCGGGGCGGTGCTGCTGTGAACCGGCAGGCACAGGCGGCCGTGCTCTTCCTCGTCGGAGCGGCGGTGCTGCACGCGAGCGTCACGGACCTCTATCTGCGGTACGTCAAGGCCGGTCTGCGGCCCCTGCTGCTCGCGGCGGGTGTGGTGCTCATCGTCACGGCCCTCGCCACGGTCTGGTACGAGGTGCGCGAGCACCGAACGGCTTCCGCCGACCGTCCCGACGCCGACCGCGACGGCGAGCGAGCTCACGGGCGGGAGGACGGGCACGGTCACGGGGACGCCCCCGGACACGCAGACATGGACGGGCACGGGGACGGGCCCACGGAGGACACGCAGGGACATGGGCACACGCATCGCGAACCGCGTATCTCGTGGCTCCTCGTCCTGCCCTTGCTCGCGCTCATCCTGGTCGCCCCGCCCGCCCTCGGGTCCTACAGCGCGATGCGCACCGGTACGGCGCTGCAGGCGCCGTTCGGCTACGCCAAGCTGCCCGCGGGCGACCCGGTCCCGCTCGGCCTGGTCGACTACGCGAGCCGGGCGGCGTACGACCACGGCCGTTCCCTCGGCGGGCGGCAGGTGAAGATCTCCGGCTTCCTCGCACTCGACCACGCCGGGACGCCGTATCTCGTCCGCATGGCCCTCAACTGCTGCGCCGCTGACGCCCAACCGGTCAAGATCGGCCTGACCGGGCGGATTCCGCCCGTCCTGCGGCCGGACACCTGGCTCGAGGTCACCGGCACCTACACCGGCAAGCGCACGAAGGACCCGGTCAACGGTGGCATCATCCCGTTCCTCGACGTCAGTGCGGCGAGGCCGGTCGCGACACCGCGCGATCCGTACGACGAGAGCTGGAACAACTGATCACAAGGGCCGGCGAGGGCAGGTCCACGGCGGCCTGTTCGGTCCTCGTGCTACGCGGCGCTGTCCGGGGCGAGGCCGCCCCGGCCAGCGGTGTCGCGGGATCAGCCGGTGTCGCGGGATCAGTCCGTGTCGCGGATCAGCCGGTGTCCGGGGCCCGACGGGCGTCCGTGATCGCTCAGGCCGCCGGGTCCGGCAGGTAGCTCGCCAGGCCGCGCAGCATGATCTCCAGACCGATCTCGAACCTCTCGTCGGAGGAGTCCGTCACCATCACCCCGGACAGGGCACGCAGATGGGGGAAGTCCGCCGCGGGCAGGGACGCGAAGTAGTGCTGCATCTCGTCGGCCATCTCACGCCAGTCCGGACGGGCCAGGGAGGAACCGTCACCGCTCTGCTGGGCGGCCCGGTCCTGCCACATGCCCTCCTCCAGGACGAACCCGTCGATGTAGGTGGAGATGAGGTCGCCGGCCTCGGCCGCGATGCGGTCGGGCAGTCCGGCGGTGCGGAAGACGGCGAGCAACGCCTCGACGTGCGGCAGCAGTTCGGCGGTGAAGGGGACATGGGCCATGGAAATCCTGGCCATGTCGCGATGGGACGACAGGCGCTGTCGCCAGGAGCGGGCGTAGTCCCGCACCTGCTCCTGCCACCGCTCCGGGTCGGGTTCGGGGATCGCGAAGCCGTCGAAGAGCCGGGTGTACATCAGCTCCAGAAGGTCGTCCTTGGAGCTGACGTAGGCGTAGAGGGCGGAGACCGTGACGCCCAGTTCGGCCGCCACCTGGCGCATCGACAGGCCGTCGAGTCCTTGGCGGTCCAGGACGGTGAAGGCGGCCTCGACGACGCGTTCGCGTGACAGCGGTGTGCGGTCGCTGGCTGCGCGGGCGCGAACGGGACGCTCGCGCTCCCAGGGAGACGGCGGAGGTGGTGCGGGGGTGCCGGCGGCCGCGTCGCTCATGAGCACAGTCTAGGCGCCGGGAGAGCAGTGTTCTCTCGCGGTGAGCGGCGTTCATCTCGACAGGACGCGATATATCTTGTCTGCGCCCTCAGGTTGCGCTATATCTTAATGAACGCTGTTCTCTCGGTAAGCACTGTTCTGTTAGATTGAACAGTGTTCTCCGGTGTCTCGTCGCCCGTCTCTCACTCCGTGCCTGCGAGCCGGGCAGTCGCATCCGTCCACCCACCGCGCCCACTGGTTCGTCACCGCGGCGTGGCCTCTTCACGAGGAGTTTCCGATGTCCACCACCGGTGTCGCGTCCGCCGAGACGCCCATCGACTCACCAGCGCCGTACCGGTGGCGCTGGGCTGCGCTCTTCGTGATCCTGGCGGCCGAGGTGATGGATCTCCTCGATGCCGTCGTCACGAACATCGCCGGTCCCTCCATGCGGGCCGACCTCGGCGGCAGCGCCTCCACCCTGCAATGGCTCGCCGCCGCCTACACCCTCTCGATGGCCGTCGGGCTCGTCACCGGAGGGCGGCTCGGGGACATTCACGGGCGCCGCACCATGTTCCTGGTGGGAGCCGCCGGCTTCACCCTGGGGTCGCTGCTCTGCGCGATATCCGTGTCGCCCGAGATGCTGATCGGCGCGCGCGTCGTCCAGGGACTGTTCGGCGCGGTGATGCTGCCGCAGGGCCTGGGCATGATCAAGGAGATGTTCCCGCCGAAGGAGTCGCAGAAGGCCTTCGGCATGTTCGGCCCGGTCATGGGGCTGTCCGCGGTCTGCGGGCCGATCCTGGCGGGCTGGCTCGTGGACGCCGACTACTTCGGCACCGGCTGGCGCATGATCTTCCTGATCAACCTGCCGCTGGGTGCCGCGGCGCTCCTCGGTGCCGTGCGCTACCTGCCGAAGAGCCGGTCCGACAGCAAGCCGCGCCTCGACATCCCCGGCATGCTCCTGGTCTCGCTGGCCGCGCTGCTGATCATCTTCCCGCTGGTGCAGGGCCGTGAGTACGACTGGCCCGTGTGGACGTTCCTGATGATGGGCGCCGCGGTGATCGTCTTCGTCGTCTTCGCCCGCTACGAGTCGTACCGCAGCAAGGCCGGCCGGGACCCGCTGGTCGTCCCCAGCCTCTTCCGCAAGCGCGGCTTCAGCGGCGGCATGATCCTCGGGCTGGTCTTCTTCTCGACCATGCAGGGCTTCATGCTGGTCTTCAACCTCTACACCCAGATCGGCCTCGGCTACTCGCCGCTCAAGGCGGGACTGGTGATGGTGCCCTGGTCGGGCGGCATGATCGTCGGCTTCGGCGTGGCTCAGGGTGTGGTCCGGTTCGGACGCGCCGTCCTTCAGGCGGGCGCGCTGGTCATGGCGGTCGGCGTGTTCGGCGTGTGGCTGACCCTCGACCAGGTGGGAGCCGGTGTCGGTCCCTGGCAGCTCCTGCCGTCGCTGCTCGTCACGGGCATCGGCATGGGCCTGCTCATGGCCCCGTTCTTCGACATCGTGCTCGCCAGCGTCGAGCAGCACGAGACGGGTTCGGCGTCCGGCACGATGACCGCGGTGCAACAGCTCGGCGGCGCCTTCGGCGTGGCCATCCTCGGCACCGCGTTCTTCGGTCTGCTGGGCGGCGGGATCGCCACCGCCGTCGACCACCGCTCGGACCACCTGCGGGGGCAGCTGGCCGCCGCGCACGTCTCACCCGCGGCTCAGGAGCGCGTCGTGGCGGACCTGCGTACGTGCGCCTCGGACCGCGCCGTCGCCAAGGACCCTGCCGCGACCCCGGCCTCCTGCGCGCGCCTGGAGAAGGACGCCCGGTCCGCCGCGACCTCGCCCCAGGCCGGCGGCCGTATCTCCGCCGCGCTGGGGGCCACCGCGTCGTCCGCCTTCCAGAGTGGCTTCGGCTCGGTCATGAAGACACTGCTCTGGATCGTCGACGGCATGCTCGCCCTGACCTTCCTCCTCGCGTTCCTCCTGCCGCGCCACGCGCGCCCGGAGGAATCCGCCGGACACTGAGCCCCGGCAGCCCAGGCAGCGCAGGCATCGGCGAAGCGGACGGCCGGGCGCCCTCTCCGGGGTGCCCGGCCGTCCCGGCGCCACCCACCACGGTTTGGCCGGACGAGGCACAGCCGGTTCGGTGTGCCACCCCCCCCACCAGGTGGCGAGGGGAGCGGCGCACCACCCCCGGGT
>NZ_JBHWVI010000379.1:0-4672 GCF_042737005.1 Streptomyces sp. NPDC060027 | reverse complement strand
GACAGGGGGGCCGGGGCGCGGTCACCGTCCCCTCCGTGCCCCGGCCCCCCGGCGCGTGTCGTGGGAGAAGAAGGGGAGCCGGAGGCAGGCCCGGCGCCGGACGCCGCGGAGCGAAGACGGCGCGACTCGGTGCGCCAGCGGGCCGCGTAGGCGTCGCCCCCACGCCGGGCGGTGCGCCAGGCGGCGGCCAGGTCGTCGCCGTACTCGCGCGGGGGCTCCTCGCTGAGCAGGGCGACCACGTCGGCGGCCCGCGCCACGCCCACCACCGGGGTCGCGTCCAGCAGCGCCCGGGCGAGCCGGGGGTGCAGACCCAGGCGGGACATGCGCACACCGCGTTCCGTGGCCCGTCCCGCGGCGTCGACCGCGCCCACGGCCGACAGGACGGCCCGCGCCGCCGCCATCGCCCCGCCCGGCGGCGGATCCAGCAGGGCCAGCCCCGTCGCCTCCGGATCGCCCCAGCAGGCGGCCTGGAGGGCGAACGCCGTCAGATCGGCCACCTTGATCTCGGGGGCCGGGTACCGCGTCAGACGGCCGTCCTCCGCCTCCGCCCAGCACCGGTACACCGCGCCCGGTGCCTCACGCCCGGCCCGCCCCGCCCGCTGGCGTCCGGCCGCCTGCGAGGCCCGTACGGTCGCCAGGGCGCTCAACCCGCGCGCGTGGTCCACCCGCGGCTCCCGCGCCAGTCCCGAGTCCACGACCACCCGCACCCCGGGAACCGTCAGCGACGACTCGGCCACCGAGGTCGCGAGGACCACCCGGCGCCGCGCACCGGGCGCGAGCACCGCGTCCTGCACGGCGGCCGGAGCCCGCCCGTGCACCTGAAGCACATCGACGTCCCCGAGACCGCCCAGCTGCCCGGCGACCCGCGCGATCTCCCCGACCCCGGGAAGGAAGCACAGGACATCCCCCGAGCGCTCGGCCAGCGCCCGCCGCACCGTGGACGCCACATGCGTCAGCAGCGCCGGGTCCACCCGCATCCCGTGCGGCGGCCGTACGGGGCGCGCGGGCGGCGACCACACCACCTCGACCGGATACGAGACACCCTCCGCCTCGACCACCGGCGCGTCGCCCAGCAGTCGCGCCCAGCCCCCGGCGTCCGTCGTGGCGGACGCGGCGACCAGCCGCAGCTCGGGCCGGAGCGCGGCCCGCACGTCCAGCAGGAACGCGGCCACCGTGTCGGCGTCCAGATGCCGCTCATGGCACTCGTCGAGCACGACCACGTCGACGCCCGCCAGCTCCTGGTCCCGCTGCAGCCGCTGGAGCAGGACCCCGGTCGTGACGACCTCCACGCGCGCGCGGGGGCCGACCACCCGCTCCCCGCGCACCGTGAAGCCGACGCTTTCACCGACCCGCTCGCCCAGCAGCCACGCCATCCGCCGCGCGGCGGCCCGGGCCGCGATCCGCCGGGGCTCGGCCACCACCACCCGGCGCGCCGGGCGCCCGTCGTCCAGGAGACCCGCCAGGGCCAGCGGCACCAGCGTCGTCTTGCCGGTGCCGGGCGGCGCCACCAGCACCGCGCCGCCGTGCCCCTCCAGGGCATCGTCCAGACCGGGCAGGGCACTGCGTACGGGCAGCACGTCCAGGGCGTCGTAACGGATCACGCCCCCAGTCTCGTACGGGCGTCAACTCGTACCGGCGCCGAACCGGCCGCCCACGAGCCTCGGGACGGCCCTTCGCGCGGGCGGGGGGGCGCCGTCGGTACGACGGGCCACACGCGCGTGCGGTACGCGTGCGCCCTCGCACGCCTCACGCGCGCGTGCCTCTTCGCTCGAAGCCGTTCAGGCCGCAGCCCCGCACTCGCGCCCCTTCGGACCGGAGTCCCTTACGTCAGCCCCGTTCGCAGACGAAGATCGCCGTGCCCGGAATGAGGTTGCCGCGCAGCGGGGACCAGCCGCCCCACTCCTGGGTGTTCCAGGCGGGCCACTCCGGCTCGACGATGTCGACCAGGCGGAAGCCGCCGGCCACCACGTCGCGGACCCGGTCGCCGACCGTCCTGTGGTGCTCGACGTAGACCGCGCGGCCCTCGTCGTCCTGCTCCACGTACGGAGTGCGGTCGAAGTAGGACGCGGACACCGTCAGACCCTCGGGACCCGGCTCGTCCGGGAACGCCCAGCGGACCGGGTGCGTGACGGAGAAGACGAAACGGCCGCCCGGGCGCAGCACCCGGTGGACCTCCCGCAGCACCAGCACCGGGTCGGCGACGAACGGCAGCGCGCCGTACGCCGAGCACGCGAGGTCGAAGGAGCCGTCGGCGAACGGCAGTGCGCTCGCGTCCGCCTCCACCAGGGGCACGGTGCCCCCGATGCGCAGGGCGTGCTGGAGCTGGCGGTGGGAGAGGTCCAGGGCGACCGGACGCGCGCCCTGTCCGGCCAGCCAGCGCGAGCACTGTGCCGCGCCGGCGCCGATCTCCAGGATGTCCTTGCCCTTGAGGTCCTCCGGAGGGCCGAGCAGCTCGGCCTCCACCTCGTCCAGGCCCTCGGGGCACCACACGAATCGGTCGTCGCCGAGGAACGTGCCGTGTTCGATCTGGTAGTCGTCCGCGTTCCGGTCCCACCAGCCCCGATTCGCCCGGGAACTCTCGATGAGGTCCGCGTCACGTCGGGTGGCTTCCGGTTCGAACGGTTCGGGCTCTTGGATGATCGGCTCCCTCGTCGTACTCTTCCGTCCAACCCGTCTCGGGCGTGTCACGAAAGAGGCGTCCTACTGCCCGCGTGGCCTTGTGAGACAGGTCTTGTGCCGGGATTGCGGCGATCCGCCCCGGGTGTGCGCCTTCGCGCATTGACCCTGCCCGGCTGCCCCCGTATGCTACAAGTTGCGCTGCGGGCCTGCGCTCCTCAGACGTAGCAGGCTGCGCTCGCATCTGTATGTATGTCCCCTCGGTTTTCGAGGCGCCTCCGGCTTGGCCGGGTTTGGCGCTTCCTTGGCTGTCCGGCCTTCTACAGAGCGAAACGGGCTCCCGGCGTAAGCAGTACCTACGACTCACTGTCCGTACCGGAGCCCTTTCCCACATGACGAGCAGCACCGAGACCACCTCTACCACGCCGCAGGTAGCGGTCAACGACATCGGTAACGAGGAAGCATTCCTCGCCGCGATCGACGAGACGATCAAGTACTTCAACGACGGCGACATCGTCGACGGCGTCATCGTGAAGGTCGACCGGGACGAGGTCCTGCTCGACATCGGTTACAAGACCGAAGGTGTCATCCCGAGCCGCGAGCTCTCGATCAAGCACGACGTCGACCCGAACGAGGTCGTCAAGGTCGGCGACGAGATCGAAGCCCTTGTTCTCCAGAAGGAGGACAAGGAAGGCCGCCTGATCCTCTCGAAGAAGCGTGCCCAGTACGAGCGCGCCTGGGGCACCATCGAGAAGATCAAGGAAGAGGACGGCATCGTCACCGGCACCGTCATCGAGGTCGTCAAGGGTGGACTCATCCTTGACATCGGCCTCCGTGGCTTCCTGCCGGCTTCTCTCGTCGAGATGCGCCGTGTCCGCGACCTCCAGCCCTACGTGGGCAAGGAGCTCGAGGCCAAGATCATCGAGCTGGACAAGAACCGCAACAACGTGGTCCTGTCCCGCCGTGCCTGGCTGGAGCAGACCCAGTCCGAGGTCCGCCAGACGTTCCTCACGACCCTCCAGAAGGGTCAGGTCCGCTCCGGCGTCGTCTCCTCGATCGTCAACTTCGGTGCCTTCGTGGACCTGGGTGGCGTCGACGGTCTGGTGCACGTCTCCGAGCTCTCCTGGAAGCACATCGACCACCCCTCCGAGGTTGTCGAGGTCGGCCAGGAAGTCACCGTCGAGGTCCTCGACGTCGACATGGACCGCGAGCGTGTCTCGCTGTCGCTCAAGGCGACGCAGGAAGACCCGTGGCAGCAGTTCGCCCGGACGCACCAGATCGGTCAGGTCGTCCCGGGTAAGGTCACGAAGCTCGTCCCGTTCGGTGCGTTCGTCCGTGTGGACGAGGGCATCGAGGGTCTGGTCCACATCTCCGAGCTGGCCGAGCGCCACGTGGAGATCCCGGAGCAGGTCGTCCAGGTCAACGACGAGATCTTCGTCAAGGTCATCGACATCGACCTCGAGCGCCGCCGCATCAGCCTCTCGCTGAAGCAGGCCAACGAGGCCTTCGGTGCCGACCCGGCGTCGGTCGACTTCGACCCGACCCTGTACGGCATGGCCGCGTCGTACGACGACCAGGGCAACTACATCTACCCCGAGGGCTTCGACCCCGAGACCAACGACTGGCTCGAGGGCTTCGAGTCCCAGCGTGAGGTGTGGGAGACGCAGTACGCCGAGGCGCAGCAGCGCTTCGAGCAGCACCAGGCCCAGGTCATCAAGTCCCGCGAGGCCGACGCGCAGGCCGAGGCCGAGGGTGCCACCTCCACGAGTGCGGCTCCGGCTGCCTCCGGTGGCGGCGGCGGCGGCTCCTACTCCTCGGAGTCGGACGACAACTCCGGCGCCCTGGCGTCGGACGAGGCGCTGGCTGCCCTCCGCGAGAAGCTCGCCGGCGGCCAGAGCTGAAAGCTCTCCGCTAGCAAGTAGCTGAAAGAAGTGGGGGCGCCCCCGATGGGGGGGGGGCCACAGACACGGGGGGGGGGTGGGCGGGGGGGGGGGTCGGCGGGACCCGGGTTCGGGGGTGGCCCCATGACCCCCGCACCCCGGTGGGGGGGGGACAA
>NZ_JBHWVI010000378.1:0-4753 GCF_042737005.1 Streptomyces sp. NPDC060027 | reverse complement strand
CATATGCGTCGCCCGCGTAATTTTTTTATACCACACCGGCGCCGGGGTTCGTCGCGGACGCCCCGCCGCCCGGTGCACGGGGGCCCGTCGAGGTAGGTAGTGGCAGGGATCAGCCGGCCTTGGCTGTCTCCTCGGCGCGGGCTCGGGTGCTGGCGAGGCGGTAGGAGTCGGTGCCGGTCTCGATGATGGTGCCGTTGAAGGTGAGGCGGTCGACGATGGCCGCGCAGAGGCGGGGGTCGGTGAACGTCTTGGTCCAGCCGCCGAAGGACTCGTTGGAGGCGATGGCGACGCTGTTCTTCTCCTCGCGTTCGGTCAGGACCTGGAAGAGGAGTTCGGCGCCGCGGCGGTCGAGTTCCATGTAGCCGAGTTCGTCGATGCAGAGCAGGTCGACGCGGCCGTAGCGGGCGATCGTCTTGGAGAGTTGCTTCTCGTCGGCGGCCTCGACGAGCTCGTTGACCAACTTCGTGGCCAGCACGTACTTGACCCGGTAACCGGCCATCGCCGCCTCGGTTCCCAGCGCGATCAGCATGTGTGACTTGCCGGTTCCGGAGTCGCTGATCAGGCAGAGGGGCTGGCTTTTCTTGATCCATTCGCAGCTGGCGAGCGTATGAATGGTGGCCGCGTCGAGGTTCGGGTTCGCGTCGAAGTCGAAGGTCCGCAACGACTTGTCCCGAGGGAAGCCGGCCGCCTTGATCCGCCGTTCCGACCGGCGCCTGGACCGGTCGTCACACTCGGCCATCAGCAGCTCTGCGAGGAAACCGCGGTAGGTCATCTGATCCTTCAGCGCCCGATCGGCGATGTCGGAGAACTCGTTCCTGATCGAGGGAAGCCGCAACAAGCGGCAGGCGGTGTCGATGGCCGTGTTGGCGGCCTGCTCGGTCAGTCCTCGCTGGCGGGGCAGGGTCACTGTGCTTCTCCCTCGCGGTGTTCACCGCCGCTGGCGCGACGGCGTCGGAGCAGTTGGTCGTAGTGGGTCACCGAGGGCAGCGGCCTGGTGTCCGGGGGAAGATGCGCGAGCCGCCACTCGTGCAGAAACGTCACGGTGGCCGCGCCCGGGGTTCCGGCTGGTTCGTCCTCGGCCTGGGCGATCTTGCGGGCTTCCAGCGCGACCGCGTCCGCGGTCAGGGCTCCTGCCCGCAGGGCCATCGCGAGTCCGGCGACCAGGTGCTCGTGCGGCAGGTGGCGGGCCAGCAGCAGCACCTCGATCAGCGCCCTCGTCCCGGCCGTGTCTCCGTGGGCCTTGACCGCCGCGGCCCACCAGGCGTCATGGACCGGGGTGAACTTGCCCGCCGAGCGGGCCTGTTCGAGCGCGGTGGCGCCGGGGAAGGCACCCGGCTTGCGGATCAGGGCCTCCAGGTAGTGGTCCAGATCCAGGCGGCAGCCTCCCTTCGCGATCAGCCGCTCGTGCCGGGCCACTTCCACATTCCGGTCATAAACCACCAGGTGAGAGGCGTGCAGCACGACCCGGACCCGCTTGCCGATCAGCCGGACCGGCACCGAGTACCGGTTCGTGCGGACCGCGATCTGGCTGTAGCGGTCGACCCTCGGAGTGAACAGCCGCCCCGTCTCGAACGGTTCCTCCGGCAGCGGCATCAACAGTGGCCGCTCGACCTCGAAGTACTCGTCGATCGTCCGCGGCCGCGAACCGATCCGGCGCCGCCCGTCATGAAGATCCCACTGATCGACGAGTTCGTTCAGCTCGGCCAGCGAGTCGACCTCGGGCACCGGGGTGAAGTGGTTGCGGCGGAAGTAGCCGATCTGGCCCTCCACTCCGCCCTTCTCGTGGGCGCCCTCGATGCCGGGCCGGCAGTAGAAGCTCTCGATCCCGAAGTGCGACCTGAAGGCGATCCACCGGTCGGCTTCCACCCTGGCCCGGCTCAGCCCCAGCACCTGGGCGACGGCGGCCTTCAGGTTGTCGTATCGGACCTTGCTCCGCGGGACCCCGCCCAGCGTCCGCAGGGCGTGAACATGCCCTTCGAAGAAGGCTTCCTGCCCACAAGACGCGAAGACGCGATGAACGGCCCTACCCGAGTAGGACAGGCGGAAGGAGAACAAATAGCAGGTCACAAGCTCGCCGGCGAGCCGGATCGTCACGTCGCCGAAGTCGACCTCGGCCTCCATGCCGGGCTGGTGGGTCTGTGGGATGAACGCTTCGACCGGGGCTTTCCCCGACTCGACGAGGATCTGCGGCTTCCGGTCCGAGACGTAGCGCCGGACCATTTGGTAGGAGACATCCGCGGTGTGTTCCTCGACCAGGCGATGAAAAATCCGCGTGATCGTGTGCCGCTGCTTGCGCGGCGCGTCCAGATCCGCCTGAAGCATCCCGTCGATCACCAGCTTGTAGGGGTCCAACGCGGTCGGCCTCGGCGGCAGCTGCTTCCGCGGCTCCGGCCAGACCGAGTCCACGGCCTTGCGGACCGTCCGCCACGACACGTTGTACTTGCGCTCGATCTCCCGGATCTTCATGCCGCCACGGTGGTCACGCCGGATCGCCGCGTACAGCTCGATCTTCGACATCTGCGGCATGACCAGGCCCTTTCACCAGGAGCATCCCGATGCTCCCGTGGCAAGCACCCCGGCGACTTCAAAACTCGTGAACATCACCCGACCGTGGATCTGGGCGCCTCCCAAACCCGTGAACAACGGGCTTCACAACCCGTGAATAAAGCCACAACGGATTGTCCTGGCCGGCAAGTGTGGTGCTCCTGGCAGTACGGAAGGAAAAGAGCGCGTTCGCGCGCATGGGGCAACGCATCGAAGAGCAGGGGTTTCGCCGGCTGGTCACGGGTTGACGGTTGCTGTGTCCAGACGTCGGTGGATCATCGACAGGGTGGTAAGCAACTCAAGGAGTTCGTCGTCGGTCACCTGGCGGTGAATGCGCGGGTCATGTGCTGTGGGATTGCGATACATACTCAGCAGTCCCTTAAGTAGGTTTGCGAACCCCCGCTGTTCGTCCAGATCCGTTGTCGAAGACCCAGAGTTGATGGCCACGCGCGGAGTACCCGTGCTGCCCGGCATGAGCGTGGCGTCGACCAGGCGGGATCCGTCTCCCTGCTCGCCGGTGAGTTGCCGCAGTCGGGCAGGGACTGACTTGGCTGCCTCAAGGCTGGCATGAAAGGCATTCTTCGTCAGGATCTCGGCGGTGCAGTAGGCGAGAACCTCCGGATGGGTCGCGCGTCGACGCAGTTCGATTCGTAGTGAGTTGGCATGCTGAGCAGCCTCATCGAGGGTTCTCGCCTGGGGCCCGCGTGCCAAGCGTCCCTCGTCGTTGACGCGGAAGCCGACGTGGACAAGAACTTCGTTGAGGTCACCTTGGCGCTTGGCGAAATCACCTGGCCGCTGCGTGTAGGACACCGGCGTCATGACGTTCTTGATGAACACCATGATGTGGTTCGCCATCCCGGTCCGGCGTTGTTGGTTGATCAGCACGGTGGTGAGGCGGTCCTTCTTGGAGTATGTCTTCCCCGGGTCACCCTGGATGCCAGTTAGAGCCAAGAAGTGGCCGATTTGTGTGTGGGTGAGGCCTCCTTCACCTGCGAGTACTAAGGCGAGCGCCGTGACTACCCCCTCATCCCATACAGGGTGCCGTTTCACCGCCGCTGTCGATCGCTCTGTCATAACCAGTGCTCCCAAAACCGCGCATCGTAAGTCAAGTTATGGGTGATGAGGAACCAGAACCCGACTGGTCACCCGAATTCGAGCCCAGCAGCGTGCTAACTGCGGGCTTCGTGAGTCTCGTACAGAAAGACGCCGAGTGTCGCTGCACTTCCGACCGCTAGCCGTGCGTGGCGTGGTGTCAGGCGTTGCTGAGCTTGCATCTTGGACTTACCGTGTCCGGTGCCGTAGGCGTTGCGTAGTTCCGCCGACCCTTGCACGAGCGTCGCGAGATTCATCAGCATCCGCTTGATCGTGTCAGCAGCGCGAGCGGTAGAGTCAATGTCATCTGGCATCAGTTGCAGGACCTTGGTGGTTTTGCGGACAATCGTTGGGATGTCGTCGTTCTTCCCGTGTGGCTCCTGACGTTCGTCGAGAATCGTTTTGCAGATGCTTTCAACGAACTCCTTAGCGGTGCCGATAGCGAGTTCCGGTTCGGTGTCCACAGCGCCCTCCATCCGCGTCACCTGCTGGGAGATGTACTCGGTATCGATACGAGCAACCGCCTCGTGGGCGAACGAGATGGCAACCCCGGCACCGCTCCCAGTACGGGTCGGTGCGTACACCGGCCGGCCTGACATCTGCTTGTGCGGCCTCAGCATCCAGCCATCAGGCACGAGCAGACTGTTCAAGTCTGAAACGATCTTGGCTGCTCGTTCGGTGTCAGACTGCACGACCGGGTGCACCATCTGAGCGAGAAAGCCCAGTAGCACCTCGTCGGGTCCGCTCGCGAGCCGGAAACGCGAGTCGTCGAAGACCCAGTCGTCGTCCCAGTCGTAGTTGTTCACACGATGCTGAATGATGTCGCCGCGTGCCGTCGTGTAGCGCGAATCTGTCGAGGGCAACGACTCCAAGTCATACAGGCGAGCGAGAAAAGCGGCTTCCTCCATCCGGCCCCACCAGGGTCCGCCTTCAGTCCGTACGTAGTCGAAGATGTCTCGGCGCGTGACAGCTGTAATGCGGCGAGCCTGGTCCGAACGCTCGTTGAACGGATCCTCGTAGGGCTGTTCCATCCCGTAATCATGGACCCGGGGGGGGCGGAGGGGGCCCCCCGGGAGGGCCCCCCCCGCGGGGGGCGAGGGGGGGGGGGGGGAGCCAC
>NZ_JBHWVI010000377.1:0-4775 GCF_042737005.1 Streptomyces sp. NPDC060027 | reverse complement strand
CTGCACACCTACAACCACCACCGCTGCCACACCGCACTCGGAGGCAAACCACCGATCAGCCGTGTCAACAACGCTGCGGGTCAATACAGCTAGACCGTGTTCCGCGGCCCGCGGAACACCCAGGCCGTCGCCGGGTCGGCCCACCTCAACGTCGAACAGCGACGCGGGGCGGGGCGGGGCGGGACACTTCACGCGTGTCCCACCCCGCGGAGGCAGACGCGCAGCTCTCGATTTACCGCCGGCGTGTCCCGGACGCGCTGAAGCCGTTCAGCGAACCTTCCCGGTCCAACCGGGCGGCCTGCCAAAGGGCTTGGCGGGTACACGGACGGTTGAAAGGAGGACCGTCGACATGACGACGTCCATCAAGCGCATGCCCGGTTGGGCGAAGGTGGTCTCCGCCTTCGTGCTGGTGCTCGTGGTGCTCTTCGCCGGGCTGCGGCTGGCCGTTCTGCCGGGGCTGCGCGACGTGTTCGGCACGGAGACACACGACAATTCGGGCCCCACGCTTCTCAAGTCGATCCAGGACATGAGCCGTTACGACGCCGCCTCGGGCAACTTCCAGGTGGTCGTGGACCTGGAGAAGGACGCCAAGTACCT
Source organism: Streptomyces sp. NPDC060027 (assembly GCF_042737005.1). Taxonomy (NCBI): domain Bacteria; kingdom Bacillati; phylum Actinomycetota; class Actinomycetes; order Kitasatosporales; family Streptomycetaceae; genus Streptomyces; species Streptomyces sp. NPDC060027. The sequence continues at coordinate 4,178 of NZ_JBHWVI010000377.1, read as the reverse complement.
GCCCGACGCGATCCGCGGCACCCGCACGCTGTACGTGGGCGCCGGCACCGTCGACGCCTATGTCGATCTCGGGCACATCGGCCAGAAGGACGTGACGGTCAACGACGACCGAACGTCGGCCACGCTCCATCTGCCGCACGCGGCCCTGGGCAAACCCGCTCTCGACCCCGACCACTCCTACGCCGTCTCGAAGCAGCGCGGTCTCCTCGACCGGATCGGCGACATCTTCTCGGGCAACCCGAATGACGAGCGGGCCGTGCAGCGGCTCGCGGCCAAGCACATCGGCGCGGCCGCCAAGGACAGCCGGCTGACCGCGCGGGCCGAGGAGAACACCACCGGCATGCTCGAAGGCCTGTTGCGTTCTCTCGGCTTCAAGGAGGTGACCGTCACCTACGGTGCCTGAGTCCGGGCGGCAGCGATGGCGCCGGAGGCGATCACGTGGTCGCCCCCGGCGCCTGCCGCTGTCACGGAGGCGTTCCCCGGATGGCAGTCACGTCCGTGCGGGCAGACGATGGAAGGAGGCAAGGGAAGGGAGCCGTCATGCTGGAGATCAAGACGGTCGACAAGCCCGATGAGCGACGCGACTTCCCGCGCGGCCACCTCGAGGCGGTTCACATGAGCGGGCTCGACTTCGCCGTGGGAACCTTCGAACCGGGCTGGCGATGGTCCGAGTCCGTGGGCCCGATCGCCGGGACGAAGAGCTGCGAGGTCCACCACAACGGCTATGTCGTCCAGGGACGGATGCACCTCGTCATGGACGACGGCGGCGAGGGCGAGGTAGGGCCCGGCGACGTCTTCGTCTGTCCGCCCGGGCACGACGCCTGGGTCGTGGGTGACGAACAGGTCATCGTGCACGATTTCGCGGGAGGCATGGCCACCGACTACGCGAAGGCGAAGGACGCCTAGGGCCTGACCGATTCCCCGGATCGAGGCACCCCGGCCGAGCGCCGGCCCGGCCGAGGTGGGGCAAAGCGCTACGCCGACGAGGGCACCGCCGTGGGACACCGTCGAGGGTCCGACGATCCGGACCACGCCGGGGACATCGCGCTGCCGCGAAAGCCCTCCCCCTTTTGCCGAGTCCTGGGCATCCTCGGCCCCATCCGGGGTATCCGGGCTGCACCAGAGGGCAGTTTGATATGGGGAGGGTCGCATGGTCCGCACTGCGTTGCGCACGCGTGCCGCGAAGGCAGGTCGCCGGAAATCGGCACCGAAGTCAGGATCGGACCGGGGGAAGTCGGCGTCGAAGTCCGAGCGGGGCAAGGGGGCCTCGAAGTCCGAGCGGGACAGGTCGGAGAAGCCGCGGTCGCTCTTCGGCCGCCGGACTCCGCCGGCCCCGGCACGAGAGCCCAGTGCCCTGGCGCTGCCCTTCCGGCTGCTGGCCATGCTGATCGCCTTCGCGGCCATGGTCGCCTTCGCGGTCGCACTGGCCCGGCTGACGCTGGAGCCCTCACCGGCGTCGACCGCGCTGATCCACGACAACCTTCACCCCGGGCGCTCCCTGCGGGCCTATCTCGACCAGCCGGAGCTGCGCGACGCCGTCAAGCAGATCGGCGGGAACCTCCTGCTCGGCGTGCCCTTCGGAGTGCTGCTGCCCGTGGTGTTCCCGAGGACCCGCGGAATCCTGCGCGTCCTCGCGCTCACCGCGGTGGTCATGCTCCTGGTCGAGCTGGTCCAGGGAGCCCTCATCACCGGGCGGTCCTTCGACATCGACGACGTCATCCTCAACACGACCGGGGCGCTGGTGGGTTACCTCCTTCTGGGACGCCGGTTCGGCCGGGCGGTGCACCCGAGGAAGCGTCTTCGCGCCTGAGGCATCACCCCGAGTATTGGTCCGGACCAGAGTCTTGACACTCCCTTACCTCACTTCTTAAATCAAGAGGCGAAGCATGCACCCCCCACCTCAGTCGGCTCACTCTCCCCCCGGGTAGCCGTACGGAAATGAGAGTCATGGACTCCCCACGCCTGCTCCGAAGATGCCTCTTCGCCGCACTGTCCGCCGCGCTCGTCGCCTCCGCCTCGGCCGTCGTCGCTCCCGCCCACGCGGGTCCGGCGGCCGCCGCGGCGGCCGTGACGTTCCAGGACACCTTCGACGGTCCCGCCGGTTCGGCCGTCGACTCGTCCAAGTGGCAGACAGAGACCGGCGACAACGTCAACAACCATGAACGGCAGTACTACACGTCGGGCAACAAGAACGCGGCGCTGGACGGCCAGGGCCATCTGGTGATCACGGCCCGCAAGGAGAATCCCTCCAACTACCAGTGCTGGTACGGCACATGCCAGTACACGTCGGCCCGGTTGAACACCTCCGGGAAGTTCACGTCGACGTACGGACATGTCGAGGCCCGGATGAAGATCCCGCGCGGGCAGGGCATGTGGCCGGCGTTCTGGATGCTCGGCAGCGACATCGGACAGGTCGGCTGGCCGAACTCCGGCGAGATCGACGTCATGGAGAACGTCGGCTTCGAGCCGTCCACCGTGCACGGCACGATCCACGGTCCCGGGTACTCCGGGTCCGGCGGTATCGGCGCCGGCTACTCCCTGCCGAACGGCCAGGCCTTCGCGGACGCCTTCCACACCTTCGCGGTCGACTGGGCACCGAACACGATCACCTGGTCGGTGGACGGAACGGTCTACCAGCGGCGTACGCCCGCCGATCTGGGCGGCAACAGCTGGGTGTTCAACAAGCCGTTCTTCCTGATCCTGAACCTCGCGGTCGGCGGGTACTGGCCCGGCGACCCCGACGGCTCCACCACGTTCCCGCAGCAGCTCGTCGTCGACGAGGTGAAGGTCACGACGAGCGACAGCTCCGGCGGCACCGCCGCTCCGATCAAGGGCCTCGCGGGCAAGTGCGTGGACGTGGCCGCCGCCAATTCGGCCAACGGAACGCCCGTACAGCTCTACGACTGCAACGGGACCGCCGCCCAGCAGTGGACGGTGTCCTCGGACGGCACGATCCGCGCGCTCGGCAAGTGCCTGGACGTCACCGGCAACGGCACGGCGGACGGCACCACGGTCCAACTGTGGGACTGCAATGGCGGTCCCAACCAGAAATGGACGGTCAGCGCGGCTCGCGACATCGTGAACCCGCAGGCCGACAAGTGCCTCGATGTCACGGGCAACAACTCGGCCAATGGCACACGACTGCAGATCTGGTCGTGTTCCGGCGGAGCCAACCAGAAGTGGACGGTCGGCTGACAGACCGCTCGGGCGGTGTGGGTTCGCAGCCCCATAGGCCCATCTCGCCCTGGAAGGTCTGTTCCACACGCCACCTGGAGTCGGCGACCCTGACCCGAGCCGTCAGCGTCGCCGACCATCACTGCCAGCCCCGGATCAAGGGCGGTTGTTTCTGGAAGACGTGGTCCCGGGCGTCCATGATCACGCCGGCGTGATCACCAAGGTGGAGAACGGCAAGGCCTACGTCACCGCGCGCAACGACAACCGGCTCGACAAGCCGTTGAACGAGTACCTGACGGGGGCCGGCAAGGGAACCGACTACTCGATCATCCGCGTCAAGCCCAACTGATACTGGTGGGAAGGTGCGTATGAAGAAGAGGGTCATCCTGCTGGGCAGCGGCATAGTCGTCGTTGTCGTCGGGCTCGCCGCGGCCGTGTGGTGGAACTGGTTCCGGGCGCCCTACGCCCTGGCCGACTCGCCCAAGGTCGACGTGGCAGTGCGCGCCGACAAGTCCGAGTACCCCGACGTTCAGGAGACGGCCGAGGACGTCGACACCCTCGTACGGATCTATGTGCAGCGGCTCAAGGACGGCGACGCGAAGGGGGTTGCCGAGCTCGCCGGGCCCGCGTACAAGAAGCCCGGGCCGGCCTCGGCCAAGTACGTGCGCGAGTACGGCGAAGCCGCGGGCGGGCACGTCGAGGTCACTGCTGGAGGGGGCCGTCGACTACTTCAACCCGGTGACGGTGACGTACGAGGAGACCGGCCAGCGGCAGGAGCTGCTGCTGGTCAAGGATGACGGACACTGGTGGATCGGCCTCGGCGACGGCGACCCGGCGGCGGGCCAGTAGCGACAACCGCGGAAGGGGTCGGACGTCGCCTGGGCTCCAGGAGCCGCCGCAACACCCCGGTTGAGGGGGTCCAGGCGGGGCGGATGCGCGGCCCCCCGCCCGGCCCGGCGCGACGGGGCGTCCGGGGCCGGTCGGACACGGGCACGGCTCCGGGG
>NZ_JBHWVI010000376.1:0-4830 GCF_042737005.1 Streptomyces sp. NPDC060027 | reverse complement strand
GGCGGGCACCGCGCCGAGGACGGTGCCCGCCGTGGCGGCCAGCGCGAGGGCCATGGGAGCCCGCCCCACCCGGGCGAGGGCCGCCGGATGGCCCACCGGGCCGGACGGCCCGGGCCGTGAGGAAAAGGGCAGGACACGCCGCCAGTGCACGCATCCGGGGCAGTCGCAGTCACTCGCGGGATCGAGTTCCTCGAATACCGGAGTCTCCATGCGCTTCCCCTCACACTCCAGATGGAAATGTCCGCATTTCTGCACATTCGTCAGTTTCTCAACTGTCATCCGGTGTCGCACGTTGACGGTCCGAATGATGTACGGGACCGCTCCCACCTGCCACGGAGCGCCCCTCCCGGTCAGGAGCACCCCCGCGGGTCGGGTAGAGTTTTTGCGTCAGCAGGCGCCGCTAGCTCAGTTGGTTAGAGCAGCTGACTCTTAATCAGCGGGTCCGGGGTTCGAGTCCCTGGCGGCGCACAGACCGACGGGCCCTCTCGCAGCGACGAGGGGGCCCGTCGTCATACCGGAATGTCCGCCACCGGAGCCGGACGCCGGTCCTCTTTTCGCACTCACATCCCAATGAGCGCGTATGACCGGTTAACACCGCGTTTCGCATCTTGCGATCATGACGGACGGCGTAGAACCCTGGGCTTCAAAAGACTGTCGATTTACGGCAGTTGAGACAGGTGGGGGCGGGGCCGGTTGCGGCCACGAGGGGCTGGGGGCCCATTCGTGAACGATGCCGAGGGGGGCATCATGCAACCGGAAGGCCATAGTTCCATGTCTATATGGTGTGAATGATGTGGTGACGCCGGCCGGCCAGTGACTGCGTCCGTGAGGGTCGAGGGGGACCCGAGCGAACGAAAGAACCGACGAACACGCACCCGACGGTGCGTGCGGGGGGATGACTCATGACGTCGACGCCGACGGGCGCCCGGCAGGAATTCGACGGATCGGAGACGACCCAGCTCCGCGTGCCATCGCACCGGACGGGCAGCTTCCGCAGGATAAGGAAGTCGCTGCCGAGGTACGACTACGAGCACTACAGCCGACTCGCGGGACCCCTCACGCAGCCCGATCCGGGCAAGCCGTACAAGGTGCAGTACCGCTCCCTGCTGTCGCAGGAGACGCACCGCATACGCGCGGCCCTGATGCTGGGCGCCGCACCGCTTCTCTCGCTGGTCCTGCTCGGCTGGCTGCTCCAGCCCGAGCACTGGACCGAACGCGACTATCCCGCCTACGACTTCCTGCCGGCGCTGGACATCGTGATGCTGGTCTCGATCGGCCTGATCGAGTTCTTCCGCTGCATGAACGTGCTGTCCAACGCGCACGCCACCCTGGTCGCCCGCGACCCGGTCCCGGTGGTGCCCGAAACCGGCACGAGAGTCGCCTTCCTCACCTCCTTCGTACCCGGCAAGGAACCCCTCGCCATGGTGACGAAGACCCTGGAGGCGGCCGTCAAGCTGCGCCACCGGGGGCTTCTGCACATCTGGCTCCTCGACGAGGGCGACGACCCGGAGGTGAAGGAGGTCTGCGCGCGCCTGGGCGTGCACCACTTCTCCCGCAAGGGCGTCGCGAAGTGGAACCAGGCCAAGGGCCCGCACCGCGCCAAGACCAAGCACGGCAACTACAACGCCTGGCTGGAAGCCCACGGCGACGACTACGACTACTTCGCCTCGGTCGACACCGACCACGTGCCGCTGCCCAACTACCTGGAGCGGATGCTCGGCTTCTTCCGCGACCCGAATGTCGGATTCGTCATCGGCCCGCAGGTGTACGGCAATTACGACAACCCCATCACCAAGGCCGCGGAGTCTCAGCAGTTCCTCTTCCACGCCCTCATCCAGCGGGCCGGCAACTTCTACGGCTCCCCGATGTTCGTGGGCACCTCCAACGCCGTACGCATCAAGGCGCTGAAGCAGATCGGCGGCCTGTACGACTCGATCACCGAGGACATGGCTACCGGCTTCGAGATGCACCGCGCCAAGAACCCGGCGACGGGCCGCAAGTGGAAGTCCGTGTACACACCGGACGTGCTGGCCGTCGGTGAGGGGCCGGGCGCCTGGACGGACTTCTTCACCCAGCAGCTGCGCTGGTCGCGGGGCACCTACGAGACGATCCTCAAGCAGTACTGGAAGGGCTTCTTCTCGATGCCTCCGGGCAAGCTCTTCAACTACACCATGATGATCATCTTCTACCCGATGTCCGCGCTCAACTGGATCCTCGCGGCGCTGAGCTGCGCCCTGTTCCTCGGGCTCGGCGCGTCGGGCGTGAACATCGACCCGACGGTCTGGCTGATGCTGTACGGCAACGCCTCGGCGCTCCAGATCGGCCTGTACATCTGGAACCGCCGGCACAACGTCTCGCCGCACGAGCCGGAGGGCTCCGGCGGTGTCGCCGGCATGGTGATGTCGGCGCTGTCCGCACCGATCTACGCACGGTCGCTCATGGACGCCGTGCTGCGCCGCAAGAGCAAGTTCGTGGTGACGCCCAAGGGCGATTCGGCCAGCCCCGACACGCTGTTCGGGACCTTCCGGATCCACCTGTTCTTCATCCTGGTCTTCGCCGGCTCGATCACCGCCGGTTTCGTCTTCGGTCACTCCCACCCCGCGATGATCACCTGGGGGATCTTCGCCCTGCTGATCACCGCCTCGCCGATCTTCGCCTGGCGCTGGTCCATCCGCCAGGAGCGCAAGAAGCCGCCGGCGGCGCCCGAAGACGTCCACGTTCCGCAGCAGGCTCCCGCGCCGCAGCAGGAACAACACGCCCCGCACGCGCAGCAGAAGCCCAGCTGGGCCGCCGCGAACGGGGGGAACGACCAGACCATGCAGATCGCCCTTGGGGGACGTAAGAAATGAAAGACGGTGCCCGTCGCCGCCGCGCCCGCCGCCTCGGCATAACCGGGGTGGTGGTGCTCGCGCTGGCCGGAATGAACGGGCCGTGGCTGTATCGCTTCGGAACGAACAAGTACCACCAGTACACGATCAACAAGCCGGAGTACAAAGCCGCCAACGGCCACTGGGACATCATCGATTTCCCGGAGGAGTACCGGCTCAACACGATCCACGCGGCTTTGTTGCACACCGGCAAGATCCTGCTGATCGCGGGCTCGGGCAACAACCAGGACAACTTCGACGCGAAGAAGTTCGACACGCGGATCTGGGACCCGGTCAAGGGCACGATCAAGAAGATCCCGACGCCCGCCGACCTGTTCTGCACGGGACACACGCAGCTCGCCAACGGCAATCTGCTGATCGCCGGCGGCACCAAGCGGTACGAGACGCTGAAGGGTGACGTCACCAAGGCCGGCGGCCTGATGGTCGTCCACAACGAGAACCCCGACAAGCCCATCACGCTGCCCCCGGGCACCAAGTTCACCGGCAAGAAGAACGGCAAGACCTTCGTGTCGAAGGACCCGGTGCTCGTCCCGCGCGCCAAGAAGGTCTTCGACAAGGCGACCGGCGCGTTCGTGCGCAACGACCCGGGCCTCGGCCGCATCTATGTCGAGGCGCAGCAGAGCGGCCAGAAGCACGAGACCGGCACCCAGGACAACTACCGGGTCCAGGGGCTGACCGGGACCGACGCCCGCAACACCTACGGCATCGCCCAGAAGCTCGCCCTGGACAAGAAGGACTTCCAGGGCATCCGGGACGCCTACGAGTTCGATCCGGTCGCCGAGAAGTACATCAAGGTCGACCCGATGAACGAGGCGCGCTGGTACCCGACGCTGACCACTCTCGGCGACGGCAAGATCCTCAGCCTCTCCGGCCTGGACGAGATCGGCCAGCTCGTCCCGGGCAAGAACGAGGTCTTCGACCCGAAGACCAAGAAGTGGACGTACGCCAAGGGCATCCGCCAGTTCCCGACCTACCCGGCGATCTCCCTGATGCAGAACGGCAAGCTCTTCTACTCGGGCGCGAACGCCGGCTACGGCCCCGACGACGTGGGCCGCGACCCCGGCGTCTGGGACCTGGAGAGCAACAAGTTCAGCAAGCTCAAGGGCCTGAGCGACCCGAACATGATGGAGACGTCCGGCACCGTCCTGCTGCCGCCCGCGCAGGACGAGAAGTACATGGTGATCGGCGGCGGCGGGGTCGGCGAGTCCAAGCTGTCCAGCAGGAAGACCCGGCTGATCGGCCTCCTGGACAAGAATCCGAAGTTCGTGGACGGACCCGAGCTGGAGAAGGGCACCCGCTACCCGCAGTCCTCGATCCTGCCCGACGACACCGTCCTGGTCTCCGGCGGCTCCGAGGACTACCGCGGGCGCGGCGACTCCAACATCCTCCAGGCGCGGATCTACAACCCCGGGTCGAACAGCTTCGACCGGGTGGCCGACCCGCTGGTGGGCCGCAACTACCACTCGGGCTCGATCCTGCTGCCCGACGGGCGCGTGATGTTCTTCGGCTCCAACTCGCTCTACGCGGACAAGGCCAACACCAAGCCGGCCACCTTCGAGCAGCGCATCGAGATCTACACGCCGCCGTACCTGTACCGGGATTCACGGCCCTCGCTGTCCGGCGGACCGAAGACGATCGCCCGTGGCGCCTCGGCGGACTTCACCTCGGCGCACACCTCGTCCATCAAGACGGCCCGGCTGATCCGGCCGAGCGCGTCCACGCATGTCACCGATGTCGACCAGCGGTCCATCGCCCTGGACTTCACGAAGACGAAGACCGGGATCTCGGTGACCGTGCCGAAGAACCGGAACCTCGTCGAGTCCGGCTGGTACATGCTGTTCGTGACGGACGACCAGGGCACCCCGAGCAAGGCCCAGTGGGTCAAGGTGCCCTGATTCCAAGGATTTGTGCACCCGTACGTGAAAGGGGGCGCCCTCCGCTC
>NZ_JBHWVI010000375.1:0-4833 GCF_042737005.1 Streptomyces sp. NPDC060027 | reverse complement strand
GGGCCCTACTTGAACTTGTTGCTGGTCGCCAGATAGACCTGCTTGGCGTTGCTCCCGAGCCGCGGCCCGGTGATGAACGTCTTGCGGTCGCTCAGCGAGTTGTTGGAGACCAGATAGGTCCGGCCGCCGTGGCTCATGAACCAGGGGCCGCCGGAGGCACCGCCGTTCATCGTGCAGCCGATCATGAACTGGGCGGGGACGCTCTTCGCGAGCACGAACCGCTTGCTGGCGCCGTGGCAGTCGTACATCTTCGAACCGTCGTAGGGCGCCTCGGCCGGGTAGCCGCGGACCTTCATGGACTTGACCTTGTTGGCGGCCGGCGCGCCGAACCACACCGGCAGGGCCGAACCGAGCCGCTCCTGAAGGGACTTGCTCCCGCTCTCGGGCTTGACGTGGAGCACGGCGTAGTCGTAGCCGGAGGCCGCGTTGCCCTGGTGCGATCCGCCCTTGATCCACTGGCCGGAGGTGGTGGCCCAGTTGGCCCACCAGACGCCGTACGGGGAGACGGCCTTGGCACGCGGGTCGGTGATCTGGCGGTTGCTCAGCTTCCCGGCGTTGTTGTACGAGGGGACGAAGGCGATGTTGCGGTACCAGCCGCCGCCCTTGCCGGCGTGCACGCAGTGGCCCGCGGTCCACACGAGGTTGGACTTGCCGGGGTGCGCCGGGTCGGTGACGACGGCGGCCGAGCAGACCATGTTGCCCTCGGGCGAGGAGAAGAACAGCTTGCCGACGGGCGGCGCGTAGTGGTGGTAGGTCGCCTTGACCTTGGCGGCGACCTGCTTCCTCACCGTGCCGTCGGGCAGGTAGGAGGTGGCGCCGCCGCCCGAGCCCGAACTGGTGCTGCCCGCCCGGGCGACCGGGATCCGGGCCTTCGCCTCGGCCATCTTCTCCGGCGACCAGAAGTCCTTGAGGTACGGGTTGGCGAAGTCCTCGGCCTTGGACGCCCAGTCGCCGTAGTCCTTCCACCCCCCGTTCTTCCACTTGTCCAGGGCGTCGCCGCTGAGGTCGGTGGGAATGCCGGCGGGCAGCTTGTAGCCGCCGACCGTGGTGGAACCGTCGTCGTCCTGACCGGTGTCGACACCCTTGTCCGCCTGGGCGGACGCCGAGGGCCGGGCGGTGGCCCCTTCGTCGTCCTTCCCGCTGTCACAGGCCGTGCTGGTGATCATGACCGCCGCGATCACGGCCGCGGCGGCCGTGATCGTGCGGCTGCGTATGGATGGCATGGAGCCTTGTCCCCCTGATGCTGCTGGACTGCGGTGCCTCTCGTACCGGCCCGCACATCCGTGTGATTGTCATGCCCCGGCCGATCGGGGCATCCCCAATATGCACGTACGGGGGCGGACGGTGATCGCCGCATGACTCTCACAACACAACAACTACCTGGCGGAGATGGATCCGTGACCTGACGGACCGGGACTCCCCGCGGGTTCGCCCTACGCGTCGAGGGCGGCCCGCCACTCCCGTACCGCCTCCGCCGAGACCGGTCCCGTCCAGCCTTCCGGACGCGCGGCCCCGCCGATGTGGAAGGCGCCGAGGCCCGCGGCGCGCAACCGCGGCACATGGTCGAGGCGCAGGCCGCCACCAACCATGATCGTCGGCTCGTATCCCGGTTCGCCGCCGCGGGCGACCTCGGTCACGAGGGTGGAGAGCCCGTCGTCGACGCCCGCCGGGGACCCGGCGGTCAGATAGGCGTCGAGGCCCGGCAGATCCGCGAGCTGCTTGCGCAGGGCGTCACGGTCGGCGGCACGGTCGATCGCACGGTGGAACGTCCAGCGGCAGCCGTCGAGTTCGGCGACGATCCGCTCCAGGACGGCCAGGTCGGGGCCGCCGTGCTCGTCGAGGAAGCCGAGCACGAACTCGTCCGCGCCCGCGGCCCGCATCTCGCCCGCGGCCCGCACGAGCGCGTCGACGCCCGCCGCGCCTCCCGCCGCGAAGCCGTCCGAGAGGCGCAGCATCACGCGCAGCGCGATGTCGACGGAGGCGCGGATCCCGGCGAAGGTCTCCGCCGACGGGGTCAGCCCGTCGGCGGCCATGTCGGTGACCAGCTCCAGCCGGTCCGCACCGCCGGCCTGAGCGGCGACCGCGTCCTCCACGCCGAGGGCGATCACCTCCAGGACTGCGCTCTTCCGCTCACTCATCGGACCTCTTCCCTCGGGCGGCTACAGGTCTAGTCCAATCCAAGAGTACGCGCGGGGGAGCGGGGGCGCGAGAAGATCGCGACGCGCATTAGTTGATCTTTCATATAACCTCCTCGTCCGTGAAGATCATGTGGTGATCATTTGGAGGGGCGGGACAGTGCGACGACGTGGGTGGGGTGCGGCCGTTCTGGCGGTCGCGGCGGTGTCCGGAACCTTGGTGGTCCAGGGGTCCGGAGCTGGGGGCGACGGCGACTCCGGGCCGATCCGGGCCGGCGCGAGAACGACCCCGCTGACCGTGGCCGACGGCGGCACGTCCGCCCGGCTGGACCGGCGGGACACCGCTCCCTTCAGCATGCTCGGGATCACCTGGGCCGAGCCGTCCGCGCGGGTGGCCGGAAGCATCGAGGTCCGGACCCGGGACACCGCGCGTCACACGTGGTCGAAGTGGCTGCGGCTGGACGGTGACAGCGGCGAGGGCGAGCGGAGCGCGTCCCGCGGCGGCACCGCTCCGGCGTGGGTGGGCCCGTCCGACGGGGTCCAGGTGCGGATGTCCGGCACGTCGTCGCAGCGGCTGCCCAAGGGCCTGAGGCTGGACATGATCGACCCGGGCAGCGGTACGGCCTCGCGGCTGGAGCCCGCCGGGTTCGTGATGGACCCGGCCGGGCCGGCAGACCCGACGGACCCGGCTGACCCGGCTGACCCGACGGACCCGACGGACCCGGCTGACGCGACCGATCCGGCCGAGCCGACCACGACGGGTGAGCCCGCGGAGACCTCCTCCCCCGACCCGTCGCCGTCGCTCACCTCCGAGCCCTCGTCCGACGGGACGACCCCGGCCGAACCCACCGGGTCGCAGACGCCGCCGTCCACCGGGAGCGCGAGCCCTTCCCCGACCGGCTCCGCGTCGGACTCGGCCCCGCCGACCGCGACCGTGCCCCCGGCCCCGCCGACCGCGACCGTGCCCCCGGCCCCGCCGTCCACCGTGCCCCGCCCGCCGATCACCTCGCGCGCGGGCTGGGGCACGGACGAGTCCATCAGCCCCGAGGAGCCCGGCTATCTGCCGGGAGGGAAGATCAAGGCGGTGGTGCTGCACCACACCGCCACCTCCAACGACTACACCTGCGCCGACTCCGCGGCCATCATCCGGGCCGTCTACACCTACGACGTGGAGCAGCTGACCTGGAAGGACATCGGCTACAACTTCCTCGTCGACAAATGCGGCACCGTCTACGAGGGCCGCAAGGGCGGCGTCGACCGGCCCGTGATGGGCGCGCACGCCTACGGCTTCAACTCCGAGACCACGGGCATCGCCATCATCGGTGACTACAGCGACGTGGCCCCGTCGAAGGAGGCGATGACCTCGGTCGCCCGGCTCGCCGCGTGGAAGCTCGGCCAGTACGGCGTGGACCCGACGGGCACCGCCACCCTCACGGCGGGCGCGAGCGGGCCGAACTACTTCCGTGAGACCTGGGACGCGGGCACCAGGATGACCCTCCCCGTCATCCACGGCCACCGCGACGGCTACAACACGGTGTGTCCGGGCGACGCCTACTACACCCTGCTCCCCACGATCCGCACCTGGGCGGGTGGGACCGTCGAAGGGCTCACGCTGGACTCGGTCACCGGCGTCGGCGTGTCCGGCACCACCGTCCTCACCGACACCGCCGTCACCGTGAAGTGGTCGGCCTCGACCCCGGCCGCCCTGGTCAAGCAGTACGACGTGCTCGTCGACGGCGCGCCCGCGGCCACCGTCGAGGGCACCGTCTCCTCCGCCGAGGTGAACCTGCCCCCGGGTACCCACAAGGTCGCCGTGCGGGGCGTCCACCAGTCCGGCAGGACCGCGATCAGCGCGGACGTCACCGTCCTCGCCGAGACCACCCCGACCACCCCGACCACGACACCCACGTCACCCACGTCACCCACGTCACCCACGGCGAACGCCACCACTCCCGCCGCGACCACCACCCCCACCACGAAGGCCACCACCCCCGCCGACACCACGCCGCCCGTCTTCTCCACCAAGCCGAGTCTCGCCCTGCGCACCGGCACGGTGAGCACCACGGCCGTCCCGCTCACCCTGAAGTGGAAGGCCACCGATACGGCCGGGTTGAAGGAGGTCCGCCTCACCGCCCCGGTCGCGAAGACGTACGGTCCGACGGTCACCAGCGCGGCCCTCACCGCCAAGTCCGGCGTCGCCACGACCTGGAAGATGACCGCGTACGACCGGACCGGCAACGCCCGCTCGGCCTCGGTGAGCGGCACCCCCGTGATCCTCCAGGAGACCTCGGCCAAGCGGTCCGGCACCTGGACGGCCAAGTCGTCGAGCAGCTACCTGGGCGGCAAGTCGTACGGCAACTCCACGAAGAACGCCTCGCTGACCTGGACCTTCACCGGCCGCTCGGCGGCCCTGGTGGTCTCGCGCGCCGCGACCTCCGGGCAGGTGTACGTCTACGTGGACGGCAAGAAGACCGCCACCGTGGACCTGAGGTCGACGACGACCAAGTACCGCGACGCGATCTGGGCGACGACGTGGACGGCCTCCGCCGAGCACACGGTGAAGCTCGTGGTCGTCGGCACCGGCAAGCGGCCCGCGATCACGGCCGACGCGCTGGTCTATCTCAAGTAGCCGTTCGGACAGCCCTCCAGGGGCGGGCCCCCCCCCCCCCCCGCGCGGGGCGGCCCCCCCCCCCGGCCG
>NZ_JBHWVI010000374.1:0-4898 GCF_042737005.1 Streptomyces sp. NPDC060027 | reverse complement strand
GATCATGGATCCGGGCCTTCGACGTGTGTGACGCCACGCCGGGGCGTCCCCGGTGACCTGGCGACTCGTGTGAAGTGCCGCGACATGCGAGGGGAGTTGGGCGATCTGTGTTTGACTTGTCTCTCTGTGGGCATGTCGACAAAACGCTGAAGTGACCTCACTGGCTGCGGTATACCAGGTGTACCCAGGTTGCAGGTGGTGCGACGATGGACGTTATGGGGGACAAGGCAACTCTGTTGGATACAGGGCGGTTTGCGCAGCCTGCCGACTTTGTGCAGCCTGTGGATCTCACGCAGCCTTCCGACCGGGACGAGACCGGCGAGGCTGCCGAGGAGGCACGCCAGTGGTCGGCCGCCGAAGCCGGCGACGTCGAGGCGATGAGCGTCCTCGGAGCCATGCTGCTGCGCCGCGGCGATCTCGACGCGGCCGAACCCCACTTGCGCGCGGCCACCGCCGCCGGTGACCGCGCGGCCGCCAACAATCTGGGTGTCCTCCTGCACCAGCGCGGATACGCGGAGGAGGCCGCCGGGTGGTGGCGGATCGCCGCCGTCGCCGGTAGCGCCGCCGCCGCGCACGCGCTCGGCCGGTACCACCGCGAGCGCGGCGACGAGCCCGCCGCCGAGTACTGGCTGCGCCAGTCCGCCGAGCAGGGCCATGCCCTCGGTGCGTACGCGCTCGCCGATCTGCTGGAGCACCGCAGTGACGTGGGTGCCGAGCAGTGGATGCGGGCCGCCGCCGAGCGAGGGCACCGCGAGGCCGCGTACCGGCTGGCGCGCACGCTTGATCGCAAGGCCCTGGACTCGGGTGAGGCCGTGGGTGACAACGGTGTCATCGGTGCCGCGGGGGAGGACGCCGAGCAGTGGTACCGGCAGGCCGCCGCGCGCGGGCACCGGAGGGCCGCGCTGCACCTCGGGGCGATCCTGGAGAAGCGAGGCGACCTCAAGGAGGCCGGGCGCTGGTATCTGACGTCCGCCAAGGACGGCGAGGCGCGTGCCGCGTGCGCCCTCGGATTCCTGCTGCGCGACGCCGGGGACCCCGAGAGCGCCGCCGTCTGGTGGCTGCGGGCCGCGCAGGACGGGGACGGGAACGCCGCCAACGCGCTGGGCGCACAGCACGCCGAGCGCGGTGAGACGCAGACCGCCGAGCGGTGGTACCGGGCCGCGATGGACGCGGGGGATGTGAACGGCGCGTACAACCTCGGACTGCTCTGCGCCGAGCAGGGGCGGACCGCGCAGGCCGAACAGTGGTACCGCAGGGCCGCGTACGCCGGTCACCGGGAGGCCGCGAACGCCCTGGCGATCCTGCTGCTCCAGGTCGGCGACGCGGCCGGAGCCGAGCCGTGGTTCTCCAAGGCGGCGGAGGCCGGGAGTGTGGACGCCGCGTTCAACCTCGGCATCCTGCACGCCGGACGCGCCACCGACAGCGAGGACGCCGCCGCGCTGCGGTGGTACGAGCGGGCGGCGGCCGCCGGGCACACGGAGGCGGCGCTGCAGGTCGCCATCGCCCGGCTGCGGGAGGGCGACGAGCCGGCGGCGGAGCGGCATCTGCGGTGCGCCGCGGGAGGCGGCAGCGCCGAGGCCGCCTACCGGCTGGCCGCCGTACTCGACGCCCGGCGCCCGCCGGCGCCCGCGCACGAACTCGGGGAGCCCGCGCAGGAGAAGAGCGAGTGCGAGGAGTGGTACGAGCGGGCGGCGTCCCAGGGGCACAGGCGTGCGCAGGTGCGGGTCGGGATGCTGGCCGCGGCACGGGGTGACGTGGTGGAGGCGGCCCGCTGGTACCGCGAGGCCGCCGAGGCCGGGTCGCGCAACGGTGCCTTCAATCTCGGGCTGCTGCTGGCCCGGGAGGGGAGCGAGCCGGAGGCGGCGCTGTGGTGGACCCGCGCGGCCGACGCGGGACACGGGCGGGCGGCCCTTCGGCTGGCGCTCGTGTACGCGCGGAGTGGCGAGCTGGCGGAGGGGCAGCGGTGGGCCGACCGGGCCGTGTCCCTGGGGCCGGCGGAGGTCTCCGAACGGGCGGCGCGGCTGCGGGACGCTCTGCGGGAGGAGCTGTCCGCGTGAGGCGCGGCGGGCGGCCGGGTCGCGAGGCTCGGCCGGGGCCCTGTTCGGCCTGAGACCCACGCCGGGCTCCGTTCCGACGTGAGCGTGTCGGCCTCGCCCCGGCCTGGGAGCGCCTTGCTCGGTTCGGGCGTGCCTTGCCCGGCCTGGGCGTGCCTTGCCCCCCTTGCCTCGGCCTGGGCGCGCCGGGTTCCGGATCGGTCTGAGCGCGTCGGGCGCGCCCTCGGATGGGACAAGGCCGGGGCTTGTTTCGGCTTGAGTGTGCGGGGCTCCGCGGGGGCCTGGGCGTGCCGGCGGTCGTCTCGGCCGGGGCAGGACAGGGCCTCAAGAGCTGCCTGCGGAGTGATCGATCAAGGGATTTGCGCTGGCCACGGAGTTGACGTACTGTTCAGTTCATCGACGCGGGGTGGAGCAGCTCGGTAGCTCGCTGGGCTCATAACCCAGAGGTCGCAGGTTCAAATCCTGTCCCCGCTACTGAAGGCCGAGGGCCGGAATCCGAAAGGGTTCCGGCCCTCGGTGTATTCCCGGACCGTGGAGCGGAAGCGCTCCGGCGAACAGCGAACAGCGAACAGCCAACAGGGAAACAGTCAACAGGGAACAGCGAAGAGCGAACAGCGGAAAGCCCCGGCGCTCGTCGCGTGCCGGGGCTTTCGTGTGCGTGCTTCTATGCCGCCGTCGCCGCCGCGCAGTTCGGGCAGACGCCGCGGTACGTCACCTCGACGTCCGAGACCGTGAAGCCGAAGCGCTCCGAGTCGGGGAGGTCGGTGAGCGGGTTGCCGATCGGGTGGACGTCGCGGATCGCGCCGCACTGGGCGCAGACCAGATGGTGGTGCGGCCGGTGCGCGTTCGGGTCGTACCGCTTGGCGCGCTTGTCCGTGGCGACTTCCAGCACCTCACCGAGCGAGACCAGCTCACCCAGCGTGTTGTAGACGGTCGCCCGGGAGATCTCGGGCAGCTTGGCCACGGCCCGGGCGTGCACCTCGTCGGCCGTCAGATGGACGTGATCGCCGTCGAGGACCTCGGCCACGACACGTCGCTGCGCGGTCATCCGCCATCCACGTCCGCGCAGTCGTTCCAGCAGGTCACTCATACAGGTCAGCGTAACAGCAGGTGAACCAGATCCCGAACAGGTGTGACTTTAGAAGGTGGATTGACTTAGACATTGTCTAATGTAGGGTCGGGTTCGGTAGTGACCAAGGGGGCCGGACCGGCCCGGATGACGCTGGAGGCGCACGTGACGCAGGGACCGCTGACGACGGAGGCCGGTGCGCCGGTCGCCGACAACCAGAACAGTGAGACCGCGGGGGTCGGCGGGCCCGTCCTCGTACAGGACCAGCTCCTGCTGGAGAAGCTCGCGCACTTCAACCGGGAGCGCATTCCGGAGCGGGTCGTCCACGCGCGCGGTGCCGGCGCGTACGGCACCTTCACGCTGACCCGTGATGTCTCGCGGTGGACCCGTGCCGCGTTCCTCTCCGAGGTCGGCAAGCGGACGGAGACGTTCCTGCGGTTCTCGACCGTGGCCGGGAACCTCGGCTCGGCGGACGCCGTACGCGACCCCCGCGGCTTCGCGCTGAAGTTCTACACCGAGGAGGGCAACTACGACCTCGTCGGCAACAACACCCCGGTGTTCTTCATCAAGGACGCCATCAAGTTCCCCGATTTCATCCACACGCAGAAGCGCGACCCGTACACGGGCTCCCAGGAGGCCGACAACGTGTGGGACTTCTGGGGCCTGAGCCCGGAGAGCACCCACCAGGTGACCTGGCTCTTCGGTGACCGGGGGATCCCCGCCTCCTACCGGCACCTCAACGGGTACGGCTCGCACACCTACCAGTGGAACAACGAGGCCGGCGAGGTCTTCTGGGTCAAGTACCACTTCAAGACCGACCAGGGCGTCAGGAACCTCACCACCGAGGAGGCCGTCCGTCTCTCCGGCGTGGACCCCGACTCCCACCAGCGCGACCTGCGCGAGGCCATCGAGCGCGGTGACTTCCCGTCCTGGACCGTGCAGGTGCAGATCATGCCCGCGGCCGAGGCGGCGACGTACCGCTTCAACCCGTTCGACCTCACCAAGGTGTGGCCGCACGAGGACTACCCGCCGATCGAGATCGGCAGGCTGGAGCTCGACCGCAACCCGGAGAACGTCTTCGCCGAGGTCGAGCAGAGCGTCTTCTCCCCGGCGCACTTCGTTCCGGGGATCGGGCCCTCGCCCGACAAGATGCTCCAGGGGCGGCTGTTCGCGTACGGGGACGCGCACCGCTACCGGGTCGGGATCAACGCCGGCCATCTGCCGGTGAACCGCCCGCACGCCACCGAGGCGCGTACCCACGCGCGCGACGGTCTTCTGTACGACGGCCGCCACAAGGGCGCGAAGAACTACGAGCCGAACAGCTTCGGCGGCCCCTTCCAGACGGACCGGCCGCTGTGGCAGCCGGTCGCGGTCACCGGAGGCACCGGTGACACCGCGGTCCCGGTCCACTCCGAGGACGACGACTTCGTGCAGGCGGGCAACCTCTACCGCCTGCTGTCCGAGGACGAGAAGGGCCGGCTGATCGAGAACTTGGCGGGTTTCATCGCCAAGGTCTCCCGTGACGACATCGCCGAGCGCGCGATCGACAACTTCCGTCGGGCTGACGGTGACTTCGGCAAGCGACTGGAAGCCGCGGTCCGGGCCCTGCGAGGCTGACCCGCGGGCGACGGGAGTGACGGGTGTGCGCCGGTCCGCGGTGGTCGGGTGGGCCGGAGTCCCGGATGCACGCCGGGGCTCCGGCCCGCCCCGGTGCTCAGGCCGGTGCGTTCTGCCGCGCGGGCGCCCAGCCGCGGATTATGTCGCGCACCGAGACG
>NZ_JBHWVI010000373.1:0-5046 GCF_042737005.1 Streptomyces sp. NPDC060027 | reverse complement strand
TCTCATAAAATACCCGCCCACGAACCGGATAGGAAATCAACAGCGGCTCGATCCGGTTCCACATCGCATCAGTGATCACTAATCGGACAGACACACCCGATCAACTGACCAACCCATCAAAGAGACACGCGCTAGGCGAGTACGCGAGCTGCAGGCGTGGTGCTGGCGGCAGCGGTGTAGGCGCTCCCGTCTCTGGTGCGGCGCGGAACGCCTCGATCACGTAGGCAGCGAAGCGGCGAGAGGACGTGAGCCGGGCGGCACGCGGCGCGTCTTGGAGGCCCCGGTGGGCCATGAGCATGAGGATCAGGTCGTCGACGACGAAGCCGGGGCGGAGCTGGCCCGTATCCTGGGCGCGGCGGGTCAGTTCGGCAACCCCGCGCAAAGTCCGCTCTCGTTCGGCGGCGAAGTCCATGGCCTCGGGGAATGCTGCCATGAAGGCGTCGGCGAATCCCCGGCTGTGTGCGTGGAGTTCGCAGATGCGCTCGACCAGGCTCCGGAATCCGTGCCATGGATCCGGGTCTGCGAGGGCGTCGCGGACGGCGGCATGGCAGGCTCGCCGCTGCTCGGCGAAGGTCTCCACGATCAGTGCCTGCTTGGTCGGGAAGTGCCGGTACAGCGTGGCGGGGCCGACGCCTGCCTGCCGGGCGACCTCGCGCATGGGCGCATTCAGGCCCTCCTCACTGAACACCGCGCGGGCGGCGTCCAGGATGCGGGCCCGATTATCGCGGGCGTCGGAGCGCGCAGTGTGAGGCAAACGGTCGGTCATGGCCTCTCACTTTAGCCAATTGGACGGGGGCGTCCGTTACGGTCCGATGGCGGTGACGCCGCCCCGTCCCAGCACCCTGCTGGTGGTGCCTCGGGCTGTGGAGCCGGGCTCGCCCCTCACGGTCGCAGCAGCTGTGGCCCGTTCGTTCACCGGCCTAAGGAGCAGAGATGAAAGCCGTCGTGATCAGGGAGTTTGGAAACCCTGACGGTCTGGAGGTCGTCGACTTGCCCGTGCCCGTCCCTGCCCCGGGGCAGGTGCGGATCACCACGGAGGCGATCGGGGTAGGCGGCGTGGACGCCGTGATCCGCCGGGGAACGCTCGCCGCGTACGGCTTCCGGGAGGGCCATCTCCTTGGCAGCGAGGTGGCGGGTAGCGTCACCGCAGTGGGAGAGGGCGTGGACGTTTCGTGGATGGGGCGGCGGGTGTGGGCGTTCACCGGCCTGTCTGGTGGGTATGCCGAGCAGGCCGTCGCCTCGGTCGAGGACGTCCTTTTGCTGCCTGACGGCCTGACCGGCACGGACGCGGTGACCCTCGGCGGTTCCGGTGTGGTCGCCCACTTCGCTCTGGACCGCGCTCGTTTCACGCCCGGCGAGACGGTGCTCGTGCGCGGTGCGGCGGGCAGCATCGGAATCACGGCGGTCCAGCTTGCGGCCAAGGGCGGTGCGGGCGCGGTGGCGGTCACCAGCTCATCGGAGGAGCGTGGCACCCGCCTGCGGGACCTGGGCGCGACCCATGTCCTCGACCGCTCCGGCGAGGGTGACTCGGACGCACCGTCGGGTTTCGACGTGGTGATTGATGTCGTGGGGGGACCTCGGCTTTCCCTGTTCCTGGACCGGTTGAACTCGAACGGGCGGTATGTGGCTGTCGGCGTGGTCGGCGGGCAGCCGCCGGCGGACTTCGGCATGCGGCTGATGGATGCCTTCCGCAAGTCGCTGTCGTTCGCCACCTTCAGCTCCGACACCGTGCTCGGCTCCGACAGGCAGGCGGTGCGGTCGTCCCAGTTCGATGATGCCGCGCACGGGGACCTGCGCACGGTCGTGCACGAGGTGCTGCCGCTGGACCAGGCGGTGCTGGCTCACCGCGAAATGGACGCGGGCAAGGTATTCGGCAGGGTCGTGCTGGCACCCTGAGCCGGGCAGGAACGGTGTTCGCGGCCCCAGGTAACGGAATGGGACCCGCTCGGGTCGCGGCTGACACCCGCCGCCGACTGTCCCCACCGCCAGCGGCCAGGCACGTGCGTGGCGTGCCCGGTTACCGCTATCTCGTCCCGGCGTCGGAGCGTTCCGTTGCGCAATGCCGCGTGATGATTGCCCTGGATGTCCGTGGGCCACTCTCCTACCTCAGCGTGATGTCGTCCGGTGGAGGGTGAGGATGGCTTTGACCAGACACGACAGCCAGGCCCTCATCCCTCTGATACAGGGAATACCACCGATACGGTCCCGGCGCGGGCGGCGGCGAGGTTCGCGGCCCATCGGGAGTCCTGTGACCGGGGCGGCCGGTACCGGCTCGCCCTCTGCCGGGGGGCCATGTCGTCCCTGCAGTTCGCCTGGCTGCAGGTGAACTGGATCGGTCGTGATTCGCCTGAGAGCTGGCCGGGGGTCGGGCTGTGTTGCCGGAAGCGTGATCACGCGGCGTCCCTCGCCGGGGCCGGTGCCCCCGGGGCACGTCACAGCGCGAACACCGGGACCCCGGGGGTACGGGTCACACCGCACACCTCCCGTGCCCGCGAGGGCGCCGCGGGCGGCGGGGCGAGGGCCGGCCCGATAAGCGGCATGACGGCCGCCAGCATCTCCGCCTCGCTCGCGGTCCCGTCCACGACCAGATCGGCCGCGGCCCGGGAGGGCGCGACGTGGGCTGCGTGGCGGTCCCTGCCGGTCTGCAGATAGTTGCGCAGGGACAGTCGGGGGTCCTGCCGCTGCACGTCGATCTTCCGGAGGATCTTGCGGGCCAGGCGTATGTCGTCGGGGGTGTCGACGTACACCCGCCACGCCGCTCGCCGGACCACGGACGGCAGTGACAGCGCGAACAGGCCCTCGACCACCACCAGCAGCACGCCGGGGCGCAGCAGCGCCGCGTCGATGGCGTGTGCCACCGCTGTCTCGTCGATCGACTCCGGATGGTTCCAGTCGAGGACGGCGTGCCCGTCGGCACTGACCGTCCACACACCCCTCAGGGGGTCGTGCGTGGGCACGTAGTAGTCGTCCAGATGGACCAGTGCCACGCTTTCGGGACACTGCAGCGACAGGGCTTCGGCAAGGGTGGACTTGCCGGATGCGGTGCCGCCTGCGACCGCCAGTACACCCGTCATACGGGCGCTCCTCATGTGCTCAAAGGGGATAGACGAAGCGGCCGGACAAGCCGGGTGCAGGGAATGTACGGCGGAGTGATCGCCCATGGCAAGCAGGGAAACGCGGCCCGGTTCAGCGGAGGCCAGGGCCGCGACCTTCGGTCGACCTGCACACCGGTCTCGGCGATGCCGCGGACCTTCAGCGTGGCGTAGCGGCCCTTGGGCGCGGGCGTGACGTCGACGCACTGGAACAAGTAGTCATGCATCCGACTCGACGCCTGCTCACCACGGCTGGCTCGGTGAGGTCGAGGGGCTTCGTGTCAACTTGGCCGGCGCCAAAGACAAGCTCGCCCAGGTCGACGCACTGGCCGAGAGACAGTCGGCTGCAATCCAGCTCGGCATGCCGGGCTTCAGCAGCTCCGGAGGAACCGCTGGGACGCCGAGACCAACGTCATGATCGAAGCCAGAGGCGAGCGAAGACGAGGATCAAAACGGAACCGACAGCCCGGCCTCGCGCAGCTGGGACAGGGCTGTGGACATGCATTGCTGCACAGTCCTCCCATCAGCACGCATGCCATGCTCCAAGGGACCGCCGCTGGCTGCGAACGTCCACGCCGGCGCGTTATCAGCCGCCCTCTCGGCGTCCATCCTGATCATGGCATTCACGCCCTGCTCACCCAGCCATTCCAGGATGAGGAGTGTCACGTCCTCGATGCCACCATCCTGGTCGATCTTTGGCCAGCGGCCACGGTTTCCCGTCATTGCCCAGACTCTACCGAGGGGTCCAAAGCAGTCGGCGTCCAGCGGTCAGGTCGGGAGAATCAGCGCCTGGTTTCCATTCTGGCAAAGAGTTCAGCGCACTCGCTGGCGAAGGAACAGAGCTTGTCCACGACCTGCCGGTACTCCTGCGGGTCCCGCACCATGTTCGGCGTGGCATCGGTCCACTGCTGCCACAGGCCACCGGCGGCAAGGTATCGGGATGCTCGCTCGGTCCCAAGGACGGCATCGAGGTGAAGCAGTGTGAGAGCAAAGGTCCCGCCACACGAGCGACGCGATCGTCGGTGCGGTGACCGGACGTGTCCGTGCGCCGTCCAGTCTGCTGCTCGGCCGACTCGATGCCGAGGGCCGTCTGCACTTCGCTGGCCGCACCACGCCCCTCAACCGGGAGCTCGCTGCCAGCGTCGGAAGCCTGCTTCAGCCGCAGACTGACCGGCACCCGTGGACAGGGCGTCGGTTCTCAGCGGGCTGGGGCAGCACACAGACTCTCGATATCCACCTCGTCCAGCCAGAGCTTGTCGTCGAAGTGAGCGTCGGCATCTCCCTGGATGCTGGCGGCCGATGGCGTCACCCCGTGCGGCTTGTACGCGCCAGACCCGACCTGGAACCCTCCGGTGCCCCGTCTGTCGGTCAGCGCTGCAAGGCGACACCAGGAACGGCGCAACCGTCGCCGCCGGGCCCAGCGCTCCTCGACCAGAGGTGTGGCTTGAGGAGCCTTTGCGTGGACGAGGTGGGGCCACAACTAGGAGACGTCCCGGCCCTCGCCGTCCGTCTTCTGCTGGTCAGGGGAGCTCGAGAGGGCTTCGAGCATGGCCTGGCGAGTCTCCTCGATGCGGGCGGGATCACGTTCGCCGTCACCCGCGCTGCGCCTACTGCGCCGCTCTTGAGTTGATGCACGACCGCCGGATCGCTGCAAAATCGGTCCCACGACACGGAGACGGACACAGGTGACCAGCGACTTTACCGTCGAGTCCTCGTCACCCCCGGAGGGGTTGCAACATGGTGTCCGGGGGCAGCCATGCGGGTGGGTTGGTGGTCCTCATCACCCCTGGAGGGGTCGCAACTCGGGCTGTTGCCGCCATAGATGCGGTACTGGCCGGTCTTCATCACCCCTGGAGGGGGCGCAACACCAGCGTCCAGCCGGATCCGTCGTGCACGCGTCCTCATCACCTCCTGGTCGTCCAGCAGGTGCGACTCCTCGATCACGACCACGGGG
>NZ_JBHWVI010000372.1:0-5122 GCF_042737005.1 Streptomyces sp. NPDC060027 | reverse complement strand
CTATCAGATCCTCTCGGGCCCGATTTCCTCGGTGCTTTCCAGGTAATCCGCTTTCGCGTTTCCCTTTCCAGCGGCTCCGACTTTATCAGAATGTCTGAGTCGGAATTCCCGCCCCGGTCGGGGACTGGTTCCGGCGCACGAAGCTGCCGGGTTCCCGTTCAGGCGGAGACGTAAACGTACTGGAGCGGGGCTCCCCGATGCAAATCGAGGCGCCCCGCTCCTGGTTGGCGCTCGTCGGGGTCAGACCTCGACGACGACCGGGAGGATCATCGGGCGCCGGCGGTAGTTGTCGGAGACCCACTTGCCCAGCGTGCGGCGGATGAGTTGCTGCAGCTGGTGGGGCTCGACCACGCCGTCCTGAGCGGACCGCTCCAGGACCTCCGTGACCTTCGGGATGACATCGGCGAAGGCGGAATCGTCGATGCCGGAGCCGCGTGCCTGTACGTGCGGGCCGCCCGTCAGCTTGCCGGTGCTGGAGTCCATCACCACGAAGACCGAGATGATGCCCTCGTCGCCGAGGATCTTGCGGTCCTTGAGCGCGGGCTCACCGACGTCACCGACCGAGAGGCCGTCGACGTACACATACCCCGCCTGGACCTTGCCGGAGATCTTCGCCTTGCCCTCGATCAGGTCGACGACGACGCCGTCCTCGGCGATCACGATGCGGTCGTGCGGGACACCGGTCAGGGCGCCCAGCTCGGCGTTGGCGCGCAGGTGGCGCCATTCGCCGTGGACCGGCATCAGGTTGCGCGGCTTGCAGATGTTGTAGAAGTACAGCAGCTCGCCCGCGGAGGCGTGTCCGGAGACGTGCACCTTGGCGTTGCCCTTGTGGACGACGTTCGCGCCCCAGCGGGTCAGGCCGTTGATCACGCGGTAGACCGCGTTCTCGTTGCCCGGGATCAGGGACGACGCCAGGATCACCGTGTCGCCCTGGACGATCCGGATCTGGTGGTCGCGGTTCGCCATCCGGGAGAGGGCGGCCATCGGCTCGCCCTGGGAGCCCGTACAGACGAGGACGATCTCGTGATCCGGGAGGTCGTCGAGCGTCTTGACGTCGACGACCAGGCCCGGCGGGACCTTCAGATAGCCGAGGTCTCGCGCGATGCCCATGTTGCGGACCATCGAGCGGCCGACGAAGGCGACCCTGCGGCCGTACTCGTGGGCGGTGTCGAGGATCTGCTGGATGCGGTGGACGTGGCTGGCGAAGCTCGCCACGATGATCCGCTTGCTGGCGTTGGCGAAGACCTGGCGCAGGACGTTCTGGATGTCGCGCTCGGGCGGGACGAAGCCCGGGACCTCGGCGTTCGTGGAGTCCGAGAGGAGAAGGTCGATGCCTTCCTCGCTCAGGCGCGCGAACGCGTGCAGGTCCGTGAGGCGTCCGTCCAGCGGGAGCTGGTCCATCTTGAAGTCGCCGGTGTGGACGACCATGCCCGCGGGGGTGCGGATGGCGACCGCGAGGGCGTCCGGGATGGAGTGGTTGACCGCGACGAACTCGCAGTCGAAGGGGCCGATGCGCTCACGGTGGCCTTCGGCCACCTCGAGCGTGTAGGGCCGGATGCGGTGCTCCTGGAGCTTCGCCTCGATGAGGGCGAGGGTCAGCTTGGAGCCGATCAGCGGGATGTCCGGCTTCTCGCGCAGGAGGAACGGGACGCCGCCGATGTGGTCCTCGTGGCCGTGCGTGAGCACGATGCCCTCGATGTCGTCGAGGCGGTCCCTGACGGACGTGAAGTCCGGCAGGATCAGGTCGATTCCGGGCTGCTCCTCCTCGGGGAAGAGCACTCCGCAGTCGACGATCAGCAGGCGGCCTCCGTACTCGAAGACCGTCATGTTCCGGCCGATCTCGCCGAGGCCGCCGAGCGGGGTGACCCGGAGGCCGCCCTTCGGGAGGACCGGCGGTGCGCCGAGTTCAGGATGCGGATGACTCAAAAGACTCTCCTCACCACGCGCGCCACGTACCTGGCAAGGCACGTGGCGCGCGTGACGTTCGTGCAGTAGCAGTTGTCTGTGTGGGGTGCAGGCCGATGGCCTGCGGGTCGTGCGTATTCAGTTGTGAAGTCTGTGGTTAGAGCTCTACCCCGCCGGCGCCAAGATCGATCTTGAGCTGAGTGGTCTCCTCGGGGGACAGTTCGACCATCGGGGCGCGCAGCGGACCGGCGGGCAAGCCCTGGAGGGCGAGCGCGGCCTTGGTCGTCATGACGCCCTGGGTGCGGAACATACCGGTGAAGACGGGTAGCAGCTTCTGGTGGATCTCGGTGGCCTTCTGGACGTCGCCCGAGACGTACGCGTCGAGCATCGCGCGCAGTTCCGGGGTGACGACGTGGCCCACGACGGAGACGAAGCCCACCGCGCCGACGGAGAGCAGCGGCAGGTTCAGCATGTCGTCGCCGGAGTACCAGGCGAGGCCGGAGCGGGCGATGGCCCAGCTGGCGCGGCCGAGGTCCCCCTTGGCGTCCTTGTTGGCGACGATACGCGGGTGCTCGGCGAGCCGCACCAGGGTTTCGGTGTTGATCGGGACGCCACTGCGGCCGGGGATGTCGTAGAGCATGACCGGCAGTTCGGTCGCGTCGGCGATGGCCGAGAAGTGCCGGTACAGGCCCTCCTGCGGGGGCTTGTTGTAGTACGGCGTCACGGTGAGCAGGCCGTGTGCGCCGGTCTTCTCGGCGTCGCGGGCCAGCTCGATGCTGTGACGGGTGTCGTTCGTGCCGACGCCGGCGACGATGTGGGCGCGGTCGCCCACCGCCTCCAGCACGGCGCGTACGAGCTCCGATTTCTCCGCGTTGCTGGTGGTCGGGGACTCACCGGTGGTGCCGTTGATGATCAGGCCGTCGTTGCCTGCGTCCACCAGGTGGGTGGCGAGCCGCTGAGCGCCGTCGAGGTCGAGTGCGCCGTCCGCCGTGAAGGGCGTGACCATGGCGGTGAGGACCCGCCCGAAGGGGGTCTGCGGAGTGGAGGTCGGAGCCATGGGTAATACGCTACTCGCTGCTCAACGCGGGGTCTGCCCTCGGGGGACACGACAAAGCATGACAAAGGTGGAACCCGGCACTGCCTGCTCGGGGGTTCAAGCAGTGCCGGGTCCGTTTGATCAGGCTAGATGAACTTCGCGAAATGCCGCAATACGGACACTTCGCTCGGCTGATCCGTACATCTGTGCCGGACCGGTGCGCTGGGGCGCGTTACGGCGCCACGCGCCCGTTGGCGTTGTAGGCCGCGTACGTGAGCGGCATGAGCCTGGCCCACTCCGCCTCCATCTTCTCGCCGACCATCTCGATCTCCCGCTGCGGGAAGGACGGGACCTTGGCGAGCTCGTGCTGGGTGCGCAGGCCGAGGAAGTGCATCAGGGAGCGCGCGTTGCACGTGGCGTACATCGAGGAGAACAGGCCGACCGGGAGTACGGCGCGGGCCACCTCGCGGGCCACACCGGCGGCGAGCATCTCCTGGTAGGACGCGTACGCCTGGCGGTAGGAGTCCTCCATCACACGGCCCGTGAGCTCCTGCTGCGCCTGCGTGCCCTCGACGAAGACGTACTTGCCGGGGCGGCCCTCCTGAATCAGCTTCCGGGAGGCGTCCGGGACGTAGAAGACCGGCTCCAGCTCCCTGTAGCGGCCCGATTCCTCGTTGTACGACCAGCCCACGCGGTGCCTCATGAACTCGCGGAAGACGAAGATCGGGGCGCTGATGAAGAAGGTCATCGAGTTGTGCTCGAAGGGGCTGCCGTGCCGGTCCCGCATCAGGTAGTTGATCAGGCCCTTGGAGCGCTCCGGGTCCTTCTGCAGCTCTTCCAGCGACTGCTCCCCGGCAGTGGAGACACGGGCGGCGAACAGCACATCGGCGTCGGAGGCCGTGTGCTTGATCAGCTCGACGGTGACATCGCTGCGGAAGAAGGGCTTGAGCTCGTCGGCTGGGGTGTCGGTCACGGTGGGCAGGGTCCTTCCCATCACTGGCTCGGGCGGCGACCACTCTACGGCCCGGCGTCCGCCCGGCGTCCGCAACCGGGCGTTCCCTGCCGGCCGTGACATTCGCCGGCGAACTTCTGCGAATTCGGAGAATCTGGGCACCTCTTGGACCATTCGACCGTCTGTATGAGTGAGAATGATGAGTTCGAGTCACTTTGTCGCCGGACCGTCGTGTCCCCGCGAGCCCCCAGAGGAGAAACACCGCCCATGTTCCGTCGGCGCGATCCCGTCCCGTTCGCCTTCATCGCCGAAGCCGACCAGTTCCGCAGCAATGTCGCTCCCCCGCCGCGCGAGCGGCCCTCCGCCGGGCAGATAACCGGCCGGTGGCTCATCGGCCTCACCGTGATCGCCGGGATCGCCGGGTCCCTGATCCTCGGGATGCCCGCCCTGTCACAGGATCAGTCACCTGCGCAGACGCAGGGTTCCCAGGCTTCGGACGGCCGCTGACTCTTCCGGACCCCCAAGGGTGGTGAGCCGGCATCCGGCTCGATAACCTCACCGGGCACAGCCCATGCGTGGATTGAGTGAGGATCAGTCGTGCCCCTGCCCTTCCTGACGGCGGACCGCGCCTTTGACGAGGCGGCGGAGGATGTCGCGCTGCCCTTCGACGACCGCGACCACTGGCGGCGCCCCTACCGGCCCGGCCCGTGGCGGGTGGGTGCGGCCGCGCTCATCCTGCTGCTCGCCTCGTATGTCCTCGTAGCGGCTGTGATCATCGCCGTGGCCGGGACGCTGCCGGCCGCCGGGGCCTGTATGGCCGGGGCGGCGGCCGCCATACTGTGCGCGCTGCGGCTGCTGCGCGTGGGTGTGTGGGTCAGCGCCCGAGGACTGCGCAGGGTGGGCTTCTTCGTCACGCACACGACTCCGTGGGAGCAGGTCGTGGCGGTGCGCACGGTGCAGCAGCCGGTGCGCTGGCTGGGACTGCCCCGCACGGTTCAGGGCCAGGCCCTGATGCTCGTACGCGGCGATCGTGCGCCCGGGGACGTGCCGCCGCTGATGACCACGCACAACGCCGACTTCCTGGCGCGTACGGAGGCCTTCGACCGGGCGGCGGACGCCGTCGAGGTGTGGGCCGACGAGTACCGCCGGGTCTGAGACTCCCGCCTCGGCGGATCTCCGCACACGGCTTCGACGACGAAGGGGCCGGTCCGCTCAGCGCGGACCGGCCC
>NZ_JBHWVI010000371.1:0-5144 GCF_042737005.1 Streptomyces sp. NPDC060027 | reverse complement strand
GCCGGACGGCGACGCCCGGCGACGGTCCCGTCCTCCGATCGGCCCCACCGTCCGGGGCCAGCGGCCACGTCACTCACCCGTGGGGGTCAGAAACGTGATCGACTCAGCGGGTTAACGACGATGGTCTTGGCAAGGCTGTCCGGGGGGCTTACTTTCGAGCCTCTACAGCCTTTGTCTACGGGCGTAGAGGCTCTCTGACGTCCCGTCGAAGGAGCAGCTCATGGCCAACGTCGTACGCGCCGCCCTGGTCCAGGCCACCTGGACAGGCGACACCGAATCCATGGTCGCCAAACATGTGGAGCACGCCCGCGAGGCGGCCCGGCAGGGTGCCAAGGTCATCGGGTTCCAGGAAGTCTTCAACGCCCCCTACTTCTGCCAGGTCCAGGAGCCCGAGCACTACGGCTGGGCGGAACCGGTTCCCGACGGGCCCACCGTCAGCCGTATGCGGGAGCTCGCGCGCGAGACCGGCATGGTGATCGTCGTACCCGTGTTCGAGGTCGAGCAGTCCGGCTTCTACTTCAACACGGCGGCCGTGATCGACGCCGACGGCACCTACCTCGGCAAGTACCGCAAGCACCACATCCCGCAGGTGAAGGGCTTCTGGGAGAAGTACTACTTCAAGCCCGGCAACCTCGGCTGGCCCGTCTTCGACACGGCCGTCGGCCGGATCGGCGTCTACATCTGCTACGACCGCCACTTCCCCGAAGGCTGGCGGCAGCTCGGTCTGAACGGCGCCCAGCTCGTCTACAACCCCTCCGCCACCTCCCGCGGCCTCTCCGCCCACCTCTGGCAGCTGGAGCAGCCCGCGGCGGCCGTCGCCAACGAGTACTTCATCGCCGCGATCAACCGGGTCGGGCAGGAGGAGTACGGCGACAACGACTTCTACGGAACCTCGTACTTCGTCGACCCGCGCGGTCAGTTCGTCGGCGAGACGGCGAGCGACAAGGCCGAGGAACTCATCGTCCGCGACCTGGACTTCGACGTCATCGAGGAAGTACGCCGGCAGTGGGCGTTCTACCGCGACCGGCGCCCCGACGCCTACGAAGGGCTGGTGCAGCCATGACCGACCTGTACACCCGCCACCAGGCCGTCCTGCCCGACTGGCTCGCCCTGTACTACGAGGACCCGATCGAGATCACCCACGGCGAGGGCCGCCACGTCTGGGACGCCAAGGGCAACAAGTACCTCGACTTCTTCGGCGGCATCCTCACCACGATGACCGCACACGCCCTGCCCGAGGTGACCAAAGCGGTCAGCGAGCAGGCCAGCCGGATCATCCACACCTCGACGCTCTACCTCAACCGGCCGATGATCGACCTCGCCGAACGCATCGCCCAGCTGTCCGGCATCCCCGACGCCCGCGTCTTCTTCACCACCTCCGGCACCGAGGCCAACGACACGGCCCTGCTGCTCGCCACCGCCCACCGGCGGAGCAACCAGATCCTGGCGATGCGCAACAGCTACCACGGCCGGTCGTTCAGCTCGGTCGGGATCACCGGAAACAAGGGCTGGTCACCGACCTCCCTGTCACCGCTCCAGACGCTGTACGTGCACGGCGGCGTCCGGACGCGTGGCCCGTACGCCGACCTCGGCGACGCCGAGTTCATCGCCGCGTGCGTCGACGACCTCAAGGACCTGCTCGGCCATGTCCGCCCGCCCGCGGCGCTGATCGCCGAACCCGTCCAGGGCGTCGGCGGCTTCACCGCACCCCCCGACGGCCTGTACGCGGCCTTCCGCGAGGTCCTCCAGCAGCACGGCATCCTCTGGATCGCCGACGAGGTGCAGACGGGCTGGGGCCGCACCGGCGAGCACTTCTGGGGCTGGCAGGCGCACGCCGCCTCCGGCCCGCCCGACATGCTCACCTTCGCCAAGGGCATCGGCAACGGCATGTCCGTCGGCGGCGTCGTCGCCCGCGCCGAGATCATGAACTGCCTCGACTCCAACTCCATCTCGACCTTCGGCGGTTCACCGGTCACGATGGCGGCGGGGCTAGCGAACCTCACCTACCTCCTCGAACACGACCTCCAGGGCAACGCCCGGCGCGTCGGCGGCCTGCTCATCGAACGGCTCCGCGCGGTCGCCGCGCAGTTCGACGGGGTGCGCGAGGTGCGCGGGCGCGGACTGATGATCGGCATCGAGCTGGTCGAGCCCGGCACCGACCGGGCGAACCCCGAAGCGGCCGCGGCCGTGCTCGAAGCGGCCCGCGAGGAAGGCCTGCTGATCGGCAAGGGCGGCGGTCACAACACCAGCGTGCTGCGGATCGCACCGCCGCTCTCCCTGACGGTCGCGGAGGCCGAGGAGGGCGCGTCGATCCTCGAACGCGCCCTGAGGCGCGCCCAGTAGCAGATCGTGAGCAAGGGCGAGCGAGCCGATGGGGCGCCCGGTGTCGAAGACCCGACGTGCGAGGACCCGAAGGGCTGAGCACGCGTCGAGTCCTCGGCACGGGCCGCAGCGCTCCGGAGGCGAACCGAGCCACAGAAAAAGGGGAACGCCGCCATGACCACCGCCTTGGAACCCGCTCTTTCGGTACGCCAGGTCCTCGCCCTGGACCGGGTGCTCGCCGGAGAGCCCGAGGTGGTGGCGGGCGCCGGCCATCTCGACCGGTCCGTCCGCTGGGTGCACGTCGCCGAGGCCGCCGATGTGGGCGTCATGCTCAGCGGCGGCGAAATGGTCCTCACCACAGGGGTGTTGCTCGCGGGCGACCCCGACGCCCAGGCCGAGTACATCCGCTCGCTGCACCGCGCCGAGGCCGCCGCCGTCGTGCTCGGACTCGGCCGGGCCTTCCCCGCACCCCCGGACGTGATGCGCCGGGCCGCCGAACGCTGCGGACTGCCGATGGTCGTGCTCCACCGGCCCTTCCCCTTCGCCGAGTTGACGGAGGAGGTGCAATCCCGGCTGGTGCGGAGCAAGTTCGCCGCGGTGAGCCTCTCCGAGGCCGTACGGACCGCGCTCACCGGACTCATCACGACCGGTGCCCCGCTCCAGAGCATGCTCGACGAGATCGCCGTGCACGCCGCCTGCCCGGTCGTCGTCACCAACCTCGCCCACCGGGTCCTCGCCACCGCCGGCGAACGCTCCGCCGTGGACGACGTCCTGCGCGACTGGGACCGCATCGCCCGGCAGGCGGGCGGCAGCGAGGGCGACGGCTGGATCCGCGCCGAACTGGGCGGACGGGGAGAGCGATGGGGCCGCATCGTGCTGTGCGGGCACCGGGGCGACGCGGGAACCGGGCGGCTGCTCGCCGACCGTGCCGCCGAGGCGCTGGTCCTGCACCGCATGCTCGGCGGCTCCGCCCACACCTGGGAGGAGGAGTCCGCGCAGGGCCTGCTGACCGACCTGGTGAGCGGTGTCGTACCGGCCCGTCAGCTCCTTCCCCGAGCGCGGGCCGCCGGCCTGCCCGTGAACCGCCGCACCTTCGTCCCCCTGGTGGTACGCGACGGCGATCCCGCCCAACTCGACCGCGTACTACGGCTGCTGGGGCTCCCGGGGCTCGTCGCCGAGCTGTCCGACGGAGCCACCGCCCTGCTGCTCAGCCTCGCCCGTGACCAGGACGCGGACGCCCTGGCCGCGCACTTCGCCGTACGGCTGCGACACGAGACCGGAGTCCCCGCCACCGTGGCCGCGGCCGAACCCCGTACCGCCTGGGACGACGTCCCCGCCGGACTCCGCGAGGCCCTGCACGTCGCCGAGGCCGCCGCCGACACCCCCGCCGACCAGGACCGGCCGGCGCTGGTGCGGCTGCGCGACGTCCATCTGCGCGGCCTCGTCCGGCTGCTCCGGGACGACCCGCACGTCCAGTCCTTCGCGGAACGGGAACTCGACGGGCTGCTCTGCGGCGCGCGGGCGGACCCGCACCTGCTGCCCGTCCTGCGGACCTACCTCGCCACCGGCCGGAACAAGTCGCGCACCGCCCAGCTCCACCACGTCAGCCGGCCCGCGCTGTACCGCCGCCTGGAGGCCATACAGGCGCGCCTCGGCGTCGACCTCGACGACTTCGAGCAAGCCGCCTCCGTCCACATCGCCCTGCTCGCGCACGACGCACAACAACGGTGAAGACCCGATGGGCAACAGCGGTGAAACACACGACGACTCAGGTGAAACACGGGACAACGCGGAGGTGACACCGTGGAACGGCACAGCACTTCGGACGTGACACGGTGCAACTCAAAGACCCGGTCCGGGCTTTCTAGGCTCCTGGAGCGGGCGCCGGAGTTCGCGTCTGCCCCAGCACACCGAGCGACCGGAGGTCCCGATGAGCAGAGTGATCCGCGCCGCCGTCTTCCAGACCGCATGGACCGGCGACAAGGAATCGATGATCCAGGTCCACGAGCAGGCGGCTCGCGACGCGGCCGCGCAGGGCGCCCAAGTCCTCTGCTTCCAGGAGCTGTTCTACGGACCCTACTTCTGCCAGGTTCAGGACAAAGAGTTCTACGCGTACGCCGAGCAGATCCCCGAAGGCCCGATCGTCCGGCGCTTCCAGGCGCTGGCGAAGGAACTGGGTCTCGTCCTCGTCCTGCCGATGTACGAGGAGGAACAGCCCGGCGTCCTCTACAACACCGCGGCCGTGATCGACGCCGACGGTTCCTACCTGGGCAAGTACCGCAAGACCCACATCCCCCAAGTCCTCGGATTCTGGGAGAAGTTCTACTTCCGGCCCGGAAACTCCGGCTGGCCCGTCTTCGACACGGCCGTCGGCCGGATAGGCGTCTACATCTGCTACGACCGGCACTTCCCGGAAGGCTGGCGTGCCCTCGGCCTCGCGGGTGCCGAGATCGTCTTCAACCCCTCGGCCACCTCACGCGGTCTGTCCGGCTACCTCTGGCAGCTGGAGCAGCCGGCCGCGGCGGTCGCCAACGAGTACTTCGTGGGCGCGATCAACCGGGTGGGCGTCGAGGAGTACGGCGACAACGACTTCTACGGGACCTCGTACTTCGTGGACCCCGAAGCCCAGTTCGTCGGCGAGGTGGCGAGCGACAAGGAGTCGGAACTCGTCGTCCGCGACCTGGACATGGCCAAGCTCCGCGAGGTCCGCGACCGGTGGCAGTTCTACCGCGACCGCGCCCCGGGGGCCTACGGGCCGCTGACCGCGCCGTAGGGGCGGCCCGTGCCGCGGGCCCGGACCGGTTCCGGGCGCCGGACGGCGG
>NZ_JBHWVI010000370.1:0-5193 GCF_042737005.1 Streptomyces sp. NPDC060027 | reverse complement strand
GACACCGCCGAGAAAGGGCAACAAGATCAGCCCGCCCGAGGTCCTTGAAGCCCGTCGGCGAGCCCGCCACCGGCACTCCTCGAAACGCATCACCGCCGAACACGCTCTCGCCGACCACAAACGCTGGAAGCAACTGACTCGCTGGACCCACCGACGCGATGTCCTGCCCGCCACCTATCGAGCTATCGCCGGCCTCGTCTCCGACCGCACCACCGGGACCTGAAAACGGCCGTACTCAGGGAAAACACGCCCCACCCGCTATCACGCACCAACTCGTAAGTGCCTCAAGGGTCCTCCAGATCAGCGCGGGCGTGTGAGCCCCAGGTGAGGGTGGAGAGCGTCAGGGTGTGCAGGGCAGTGCGGTCCGTGCCGGCCCAGCCGGTCCACAGCCGGCCGAACCCCTTGTCCCTCTTGTCGGGCCAGGGGTACGAGGGGGCGATCCTGGCGGCCCAGGTGCGCACGGCCAGGTCGTCGTGGGGGTAGATCGCGAAGTCACCGGTGTAGCCGCAGGCGGCGGCCGCCGCAGTCCGCGGTCCGATGCGGGGCACGCTCACGAGAGCGGCGACCAGATCGTCGGCGTCCATGTGGCTCCACTGGAGCGCGTGCCGCTGGAAGTGCGTCGCGACGGCTTGCAGGGCGCCGCGGTGGAGCTTCGCCCCGATGTCGGCGAACTGGTCGTCGGTCAGCTCCAGGACCTGCTCGGGCGTCGGGGCGACTGCGAGCTCACAACACGGTCGCTGAACCGTGGTGCCGTAGCTTGCGCACCACTTCCGGTACAGCTTGCGGGCCTGGTCGGCGCGGACGACCCGGCGCAGGATGGCGGTCGTGATCGCGTCCCAGAGCCACGGGTTCGTCAGGCGCTGAGTGGCGCCCAAGTCGTTCAGACCGTCCCGCAGGGCGGCCGGGACGGCGTCCGGGAGAGGGGACGGGTCGGTGGTCGCGAGCGCGGGCTTCTCGTCCTCTGCGCCGTGCACGCATTCCATGTGCAGGCCGTCGCGGTCCAGGGTGATGACCCACACGCCTGCCCCGGCGCGGACGGCGCGCGCGGGTGCCGTCCTCTGCTTCGTGCCAGGCGGGGTGATCGGTCGTCAGGGTGGTGGTCACGGGGTGCTCCTCGTGTGGTGCCGTTGGTGCGTCGTAGCCTCTCGCGTCCCCGGGGTACGGCGCGCCCCGGCCACGGAAAGCGGAGTGGGATCAGTCGATGAGGCGGCGCCGGGCCAGATAGCTGCGCATCAGGGCATACTCGGCCAGGGCCGCGGGCTGGGTGGTTCGTCTCAGGGCTGCGCCGGTGCCGGCCAGAAGTCCCGCGTGGGCATCATGTCGGCGAGAGCGGCTTGCGGCGGGGGCCACGGACGAACAGCGTCACGGTGTCCGGCTCCATCACGGCCTGGTGCACCATCGGGTGGCCCAAGGTGTACGCGCTGCCCGGCCGTTCGAAGGTGACGATGCCCGGCGCCAAGTCGGCCCGGTTGAACGGGCCGACCCAGTCGTCCGTACGGCGACGTACGACGTGCACGTAGCCGCCGGTGAGGATGCGCGTCGAGAACGTATAGCAGTGATCGTACGGAACAAGCTGGTTGTCCAGACAAGGGTTCATGTTCATGCGAATCTCAAAACCGCGGTCCGCAGCCTGATACAGGGACAACCAGTTCAGTAGCAGAGTGACGCGACTGTTCGCCAACCGCTCGGCGTCATCGGGATCTGGTCGACGAGCTGCGTGAGGAGCGCCCGGTCCGCAGCGAGGCGGTCCAGGAGGTCACGGCTGGTCCGCTGCACTTCGCGCAGGTCCAACGTGTCCAGCGACCGAACGCTCTCCAGCCAAGTCGTAGCGGTCTTCACCTGACACCGCCCACGCGAGCGCCACAGGCATTCACCTGTCCGTCGGGCACACCGGGCAGTGCTGGAACAACGCGCTCGTGGAGTCGTTCTTCGCCACCATCAAAGGGGAGTTGCTCGACCGAGCTCCTGCCCCAGCCGGGCCGCCGCCCGCACCGCGATCTTCGACTTCATCGAAGACTGGTACAACTTGCACCGACTGCACAGCAGCCTCGGCTATCGCAGTCCCGCCGATTACGAGACCACACTCGCAGCCTGACCACCACACCAATGGTGTCCGTCAAAGCGGAACAAGCCCAGACGAGGCCGGGTTCTGGATGACTCCGCTCGTCGCCCACACCTGGGGCCGACGTGGACACACGCCCGTGGTGCGGGGCCGGTCCTGGCGCCGCTGGTCGATCGCCGCAATGTGCTGCTACAAGCCGGGCGGGACTTCTCGGCTGATCTACCGGCCGCGCCGCCACCGCAAGCACCGGGAAGGGCGCAACAGCTTCGCCTGGAGTGACTACCGCGATCTGGTCGTCCGCGCCCACATCCAGTTCGGCACCCCCATCGTCCTGATCTGGGACAATCTCAACACCCACCGGGCCGCGGGGATGCGTGAGTACGCCGCCGCCCACGATTGGCTCACCATCGTGCAATTGCCCTCCTACGCACCGGATCTGAATCCGGTGGAGGGCATCTGGTCACTGTTATGGCGCAGCCCGCTGGCCAACGTCGCCTTCACCGACGACGAACACCTCGAACGCACCCTCCGCCGGGGCATGCGCCGTATCCAGTTACAGCCCGACCTCATCGATGGCTGCCTCACCGGCACCAGACTCACACCCAGCCAACGGCCGAGAACACCCCGAAGAGATCAGTAACGGCGACGGCTCAGCACAGCGCCGCCCCAAATTGAGTACCCCTTACTCCTGCCACTCACTGCAACCGAATGGCAGCCTTGCCCAGTGTGATCAGGTCATTCTTTCGACTTCGCTCGAAGTACACCGAAACTGGAGTCCCTGAAGTACCAGTTGCCATCGAGCTCACCCTGGAGGAAGTGCTGCTGCTCGTGGGTGTCATCGAGCATGCGCATACTCAACTCAGTGACCTGAGTGATGCCGATGCGGTTACGGTCAGCAATGCCAGCGGCGCCGATCTCCTGCAACTCCTCCGTACCCGTGTGGGGGCTGCTACGGCCCATGGGCGTCAAGGCATTCCTATGTTGGTGAGTGAGATCCGCTACGTGGAAGCGGCAGTGGTCAACCTGGAGTCCTACGAAGGCCACGAATCAGTTCTATGTGAGGGCTACGCCATCTTGGAGCGCCTCTCCGCACTCCAGAAGTCGGCGAGCGGCCCTGCGGGGCATCAACACCATCGAGTTGCCCGGTGATCGGTTTCCGTGTGCCCCTGAGCCGTCCCATGGGCCAGAGCAAACCAGATCTGCTTCACGGGTGATCCTGGATGCCAATGAGCGTTTTCCATCCTCAGCCTGAGCTGGCCAGATGGAGGGTGAGGACGGCTTGGACGAGGCGCGTGATTCGGGTCGTCGAGCACCGGAGTTTACGGAGGAGCCGCCAGGACTTGAGGGTGGCGGTGGCCTGTTCGAACAGTGCCCGGACCTTTGCGTGGGACCGGTTGACGGCCTGCTGTCCGGCGGAAAGGGCTGTCTCATCGGCCGTGGTAAGGGAGGCGGACCGTGCCGCCGGCGCCCTGGTAGCCCTTGTACGCCCAGCAGTTGATGCCGGCCTCGGCGAGAGCGTCGATGATGCTGTGCTCGCGTGCGGCCCGGACGTCATGGACGGCGCCGGCCAGGGCCGGTGAAGCCCACAGGAGACGTCCCTTCGGGCTGGCTGTGACCTGCATGTTCATGCCGTGCTTCGTGTGTTTGCCCGAGTAGAAGGGCCGGTCGGCGGCGATCCTGTCGCTTGGCAGAAGCGTCCCGTCCAGGATCAGATACGCCTTCATCGACGCGGCCCGTACTGCTTCGGCGAGCGTGGGGGCGAGGGCGGCCAGGAGCTCGACGGCCTCGGTGACGTACCGGTAGACGGTGGTGGTGCCGATCCCGAAACCGGCCGCGAGCTGGGCATAGGGCCGGCCGTTGCGGAGGTGGACGAGGGTGAGCAGTGCCTGGCGGCCCGCGCTCAGGCGACGCCATCGGATGTCGAGAGCGCACCGGCGTTACCTCAGGTGGGCGGCGAAGAAGCGGAGGGCAGAGCTGGACACGTCGACGCCGGACAGGTAGACAAGCATGCGAAGCCCCTGTGGAGACGGTTCTCTTGGTCGAAAACTCATCTACCAGGGGCTTCACCCTTCTGCCAGGCCAACTGCCCAGCCGACGCCCGAGGTTGGAAAAAGCTCAATGTCGTTGATCCGACAGGGCAACATCCCCGAATGCCCTTCAGCTTCAGCTTCTTTGGGCCTCAACAGGCCGAGTGCTGAACCCTATCTGTGTGGCGCGGGCAGAGCTTGATCCGTCGAGATGTCGGGGTTGTAGGACCCCAACCACCCACGTCAGGTCTTGTTCCGGGGCCGCAGCGACACGCTGAAGTACGGATTGGGCTGTGTTTGGCGAGTTTGCGGTCAATCGGTCGACTGCCGTGGTGTGATCCTTGGCGACTTTCTCTAATCCTTCAAGAGAATGGCCTTATCCAAGACCTGTGCGAAATGCGGAAGGGTCTGCGGGGGCAAACCGATTGGCGCAACCTCTCCGCGAGCCAGGCGGCTCGCGGCTTCGTTCATTGGCGCTACGAGATCTCCAGGACCCGCAGCCCAAGACATCAGTTGCCCGGTACCGACCAGCGTGGCAAGCGCTGCCGATCGTCCTGGCGGCCGGCCTCCGAGGCCCTGGTAGAGGCGGCCCTGCGCGGCAGTCCGGCTTGCAGAATCCAGCAGCTGGTGCTGCTTGCTCTGGAACAGACCGGGCCTCTGGGCCACAGCTCGGCCGTTGCCAACTACGGCCTCCAACCAACGGGGCAGCGTGGCACGGCCCTCGAACCGCAGGATCCACATGAGCTTGCGGTACGTGGGCAGTTCTGCGCCCACCAGCACACCGTCGAGGATTTCGGCGAGGCGCAGAGCGTCTGCGATGCCGTAGTGGTTGAGCAGATCTCGGGGCTCGTCCGGATGCATGGCAAGCATCATGATGTCGTCTGCGAGCGAGGGAACCAGCACATGGCTATCTTAACGGCCGTTCTCCGGTATCCGGGTGCAGTTGCGCTACCTACCTGAAGTGAGAGAACAGGGTCGCCGCGGGTAGATGCCAATGCGGTTGAGGCGAACTAGTGTCCTGCGCCAGTAGTTGATCGTTAGTAGTTGTGTGACTTCTGCTGCTGGTGCGTCAGTTCCCCGTCGGGGCCCGAAGCTGGAACCGTT